>CAMFIX010000001.1 GCA_945952425.1 uncultured Pseudorhodobacter sp.
ATGCGCGCGCCGCCGCCAGGCGCCTCGCCCTGACCGGCGGCGCGGCCTTCGTCATCCTCGAAACCGTCGAGATCGTCGGCATCCCCGACGACGACGCCCCGCCCCTCCTCTGAAAGGACCGCCTGATGCAGCACGACCACCGCCTGCACCCCGTCGCCCGGACCGTGGCCCCGCCGCCCGGCATGCACCCGCGCCGCATCCTCGAGCTGGAGATCTGGATCAGCCATATCGACCGCGTCCTGGCCAACAGCGCAACGCCCCTCGCCTTCGACGAGGCGCGCGCGCTCCTGCGCCGGTTCGAACGCGCCGACGCCGCGACCGTCCACCGGACGGCCAGCCAGACCAGCATCCAGATGCTTGGCATCAGCGCCACCGCCAGCGGCTCGGACTATGCCGCGCTCCGCAACTGGCAGATCGCCGCCCTGGCCCGCATCAAGGAGGCCGGCGAATGACCGCCACCTTTCGGCACGATCCCGACGTTGACATCGCCGCCAAGGTCCGCGCAATCCACGAGATGGGCAAGCGCGCACGGGGCGCTCCGCCCTTGAAGCCGGACCCGGATTTCGACGCGGCGTCGCAAAACGCCTATGCCGTGACCGCTGCCGAGCTGCGCCAGTACATCGAGCAGTTCGAGCAGCTAGAGGCGGAAAAGAAGGACATCGCCGCGCAGCAAAAAGAGGTCATGGCCGAGGCCAAGGCCCGCGGCTTCGACACCAAGGTCATCCGCAAGATCATCGCGCTGAGGAAGCGCGACCCGGCGGATGTCGCCGAGGAAGAGGCGGCCCTTGATATGTACAAGGCCGCGCTCGGCATGGCCTGACCCCGCGCCTCAAGACCCGCGCGGCCGGACCCAACCGGCCGCGCCCACCAGAGGACAGAGTAGATGACGAAAAACAAACTCGGCGACCTGAAGGACCATCTTTTCGCCCAGCTCGAGCGTCTGGCAGACGATGACCTGACGCCCGAACAAATCGAGGCTGAGGTCAAGCGCACGGATGCGATCGTGTCCCTGTCAGACCAGATCGTCGGTACCGCGGACCTGCAGCTTAAAGCGGCGAAGCTCTTTGCCGAGCACGGCGCTGGTGTCCTGCCGCATCTGCCGCAGATCGGAAAAGCCGAATGAAGGGCCACTGGATCGATTATTGCAAGGCCGAACTTGCCTGGATCGAGGCACACAAGGAACTGCCCCGCGCCGAGGCGCACCAACGGTTCGTGGCGCTCTTCGGCCGCACCGACGTGACGCAGGGCGCCTACGCCGCGCTCTGCAAGCGCAAGGGCTGGCTGACCGGGCGCACCGGGTGCTTCGCGCCGGGCCAGGTGCCCGCCAACAAGGGCAAGACGATGCCCTACCACCCGAACAGTGCCCGGACGCAGTTCAAGAAGGGCGGTCTGCCCCACAACACGCAGTTCCTCGGCCACGAGCGGTTGTCGAAGGACGGCTATATCGAGGTCAGTGTGGCCGAGACGAACCCCCATACGGGCTACGAGCGGCGCTACGTGCAGAAGCACCGCTGGCTCTGGGAACAGGCGAACGGCCCGGTGCCGGACGGCATGGCGCTGAAGTCGCTCGACGGAAACCGCCAGAACACCGACCCCTCGAATTGGGTGGCGATCCCCCGCGCCATGCTGCCGCGCCTGAACAGCCGCTTCGGCCGCGACTATGACGTCGCGCCGCCCGAGCTGAAGCCGGTGATACTGGCTACCACCCGCCTGGAACACCGGGCGCGCGAGCTTCGGAAAGGCGGCAAGCCATGAGACTCATCACCCACAGCATCGTCACCTATCAGATCGAGGTCCCGGAGGACACGGTCCGCTCGGCACTGATCGCCGAGGCGCTCGACCGCCACGGCCTGACCCATGACGGCAAGGCCATCCCGGGCGTCAGCAGCAAGGTCACTTTCGAGGGCCGCCGCGGTAGCGGCACCTACATCGTCCACATCACCCGCGACACCAGCAAGAGCGGCCAGGCCAGCCTGCCGGCGCCGGAGGGGGCGAAATGACCGACCCCGACGACCTCTGGCCCCGCCGCGCGCCGCAGGATGACAGCGTGCAGTTGCGCGTCGCCTTCGCGGCGATCGTGATCGCCATCATCGCCGGCGCCATCGCCTTCTGGGTCGGCCTCGCCGTCCTGATTGTGTGGGGATGGTGATGGCCGAGACGAGCACGATCGAATGGACGGACGCAACATGGAACCCGATCACCGGCTGCACGCTGGTGAGCCAAGGGTGTCGGCACTGCTATGCCGCGACGCTGGCCGCCACGCGGCTGAAAAACCACCCGAGCCGCGCAGGGCTCGCGCGCATCAATGCGGCCGGAGAAACGAAATTCACTGGCGAGGTGCGGCTGAACAAGGACTGGCTCGACCAACCGCTCCGCTGGGGGCGCCCGCGCCGGATATTCGTCTGCGCCCATGGCGATCTGTTCCATGAGAGTGTGCCGGATGAATGGATCGACCGTGTGTTTGCCGTCATGGCGCTGGCCCCGCGGCATACCTTTCAGGTGCTGACCAAGCGGCCGGAGCGCGCGCGCGAATATCTGTCATCTTTGCTGCTAGAGTTTGGTCAGTTGGTCGGCTGGACTGTCCGGTTTCGAGACGCCGCCAGGAAGGCCGGCGCGCTTCTGGGTGACTTGTCCAGCATTCGGGCCACGACATGGCCACTGCCCAACGTCTGGATCGGGACTTCGGTCGAGGATGAGGCCACCGCCGACGCGCGCATCCCGCATCTGCTGGCCACGCCTGCCGCCGTGCGGTTTGTCTCGGCCGAGCCGCTGCTTGGGCCGGTTGACCTGATGCCCTACCTCTTCATCGTGACGCATGATGATGACGCGCAACTCGAATGCGTATGTTCGGACGCGCCGATGCCGTTTCACGACCCTGCAACCATGAGCCCCGACGACATCGCCACGCCGCGCCTCGACTGGGTGATCGTCGGCGGCGAGAGCGGCAAGCACGCCCGCCCCATGCATCCGGACTGGGCGCGCTCCCTCCGGGACCAGTGCGTGACTGCGGGCGTGCCATTCTTTTTCAAGCAGTGGGGTGAGTGGATATCGGCTTCCGAAGTCGAGGGGCCCGGTGTTCATTTCCACTTCCCGGATGGCGCAACCGTGCGGCGCACCGGCAGGGCGCTCGCGGGCCGCACCATCAATGGCCGCACATGGGACCAGGTGCCAGCCCAGAAAGGCAGTGCCTGATGGGCCGCATGACCAATGCGGTCCGCCCCTGGTGCGCCATTGCACAATACCCCGGCCTGAAACGGTTTCTGGTCGGCACTGTCGCGCTGACCGACAAGGCGCGGCACGACGAAATCATCGACGCGCTGACCACGCATGCCCTGACCATTCTCCCGCCAGGGTTCACAATCATCGAGCCGCGCTGCGGGGCTCTGTTTTTTCAGGAGGACCCGACATGACCACATTCGCCGAAAAATATGCCGTCGGTCCGTTCGACCCTAGCAATCCATGCGACCAGATGGGCGAGCGGGCGGCGGAGTGGATGCGCGACTGCGGCCTGATCTGCACCCCGGACGCGCCGACACCATGACTGCCGCCCGCCACGTCATCGCATTCGCCCCGCGCCTTATGGCCGCACCAGAGGCGGCGGCCTATATCGGCGTGTCGGAATCGATGCTTCGGACGCTCGGGATCCCGCGCAAGGTCCTCGGCGCAAAGCGGCTCTACGATCGGCTGGCGCTTGACGAGTTCGCCTCTTCGCTCACCAATGAGGGCGAGCAGGAGGAGAATCCATGCGATCGCATCTTCGGTCTGAGCGGGTGAAGCTGCCCCGCGTCCACCGGCTGATGAAAAGCGGCAAGCTCTACAAATGGCACCGAGTGACGCGGAAACCGCTCCCGGCCGACGTTCCCGAGGACGATCCCACCTTCATCGCGGCGTGGACGGCAGAGGAGGCGGCGAAGCCGTCGCCCAGGACGCGCGGCGCCCCTGGCAGCATCTCGGCCGCCTGGGTCGCGCTGAAGCGCACCACTCATTTCGGCAACTTTTCGGCAGGCTACCGCGCGCAGATCGTGCGGCACGGCGACGCAATCTGCGCGGCCTACGGTGACGCGCCCGTTGCCGGCCTGCGCAAGCGCCATATCGAGCATGACCTGAGCCAGCTCGCGCCCCACGCCGCAACGAAGCGGCTGAAGACCTGGCGGCTGATCTGCGCCCACGCCAATTCGGATGCGACCGTCGGCCTGTCGAAACCCAAGGCGCCGAAGGCGGTATCCCACGCGCCCTGGGAGGCCGACGAGATCGCAGCCTACCGCCGCCGTTGGCCGATCGGTAGCGCCGCGCGGCTCGCCTTCGAGATGCTCTACTGGACGGCGGCGCGGACCAGCGATGCCGTGCGCCTTGGCCCATCATTCGTCGGATCGGATGGGCTGCTCACCTATCGGCAGCAGAAGACAAAGAATCCCGCCCATGTGCCCTGGTCGAGTGCCCTGCCGGACTGGGCCGCGGAGTGGGCGGCCGACCGTGATCTCCTGCATCAGAGCCTGCCGCCTGGCGGGGTGTTCACGTTTCTTGAGGTCGCAGGTCGCCAGCGGTCCTGCAAGGGCCTCAGCAACCGGATCACCCGATCGGCCGAGACGGCCGGAATCTACGGCAAGACCGCGCACGGCTTGCGGGCCACGCGCCTCACGTTGATCGCCGAGGCCGGCGGTTCGACACAGGCAATCATGTCGTGGGGCGGCCATGTCACCCTCTCCGAAGCCGAGCTCTACACCAAGAAAGCGGACCGCCGAAGGGTTCTGCTGGGCACGGAACGGAAACAGAACCCTGTAAACCTGCCGGAAAAAGCTGTAAACTCGTGATATTTATCAAGCAAAATCAATTGCTTGCAGGAATGGTGGCGACCCCGGGAGGAGTACTGCAATCGTGCTTTTTCATAAGCTTCCGCTGTAAACCATGCCCGATGCCACCCATTGAGTCCCAAAGGTTTTTTCTTGGCTCTGTAAACCGTCACATGCCTATGACGCGGCCCTGCCTAAACGAATTGGCTTTCCGCGCGCCCATGCCGCTGATCGATGTGGCCCGGGCCTGAGGCCGCTCAAAATTTCTTTGCTATCCCTCTTGCGTGCGATTTCTGAAGTGTTACATATGAGTTATAGAAACCGGGCACTGGCCCACCTGATCGAGGAAAAACGAATGGCTTACTCCCTGACCCTCTGGACCCACCCCACCTCCGGGCAGATCCGGCTCTACGTGAACGGCACCACGCGCTCCGGCGTTTACCTGATGCGCAGCCCCACGACCGGCCGGGTGGTCTGGTCCTCCAAGACCGCCGACACGCCCCCCAAGTTCCGCAAGGGCGACCATTACGGCAAGGTCAACAAGGACAGTGCTGCCGCCAACGACGTGGCCGCGATGTTCGGCATCGTCCTCGGCGATGCGAGCCTGGCCGACGCCGATGCGATCTGGGAGCGCGCCTGCGGCCTCGCCCGCGACGGCATCCAGCTGGAGGCCTGAGCGATGGAACTCTATGTCTGGTCCCAGAAGAACGCCGAAAAGCACGGCCACGCGAAAGCCTATCTGGCCCGGCTCAAGCCGGGCCTGCGCGGCAGCGTCGCGCGTGAGTTCTTGCCGAAAACGGCTGGGTCCGAGGGCAACCGGCGCGTGTTCGGCGCCGCGGTCCGCCCGGGTGAGGTCTTCGAGGCCCGGCGGTGGGAGTGGGATGGCGAGCGTTACGCGGGCGGCACCGTCTGGGTCGGCGTCCAAGCCGATGGGAGCCTTCTGCCGCTGACCCGCGACGAGGCCATGCTCGCCGCCACGTCGCCCCGGATCGAGGGGCCAGCCCCCGCCCTGTCGACGGTCGTGGATTATGAGCGCGCCCACAGGTTCGCTCCGCGCGGCCTTACGCTGGTGGTGGAGCGACCGGACGTGCCGGTTTGTGACCTCTGATACCGGAGTTCATTTACAATGTCGAAACTTAAGAGCAACCTTGATTGCGACGTGCTCGTTGCTGCAAGGCGGCGTATATCAATCGTTTTCGACCGATTCGAACGTATTTATCTATCGTTCTCGGCCGGCAAGGACAGCACTGCGATGCTGCATTTGGTAGCAGACGAAGCCCGCCGCAGGGGCCGAAGGATTGGCCTTCTGCTCATCGATCTAGAGGCTCAATATAAGGCCACAATCGCGCACGCTGAGCGCTGTTTTGCGCTTTATGACGACTGCATCGATCCTTACTGGGTCTCATTGCCTTTGGCCCTCAGGAACGCTGTCAGTGTTTACCAGCCTAAATGGTTGTGTTTCGACCCGGAGCGCCGAGACGATTGGGTGCGTGAACCCCCGCGCTACGCCATTACCGACGAGAACTACTTCGATTTCTTTCGGAGAGGGATGGAGTTTGAGGAGTTCGTTGACGAATTCGCGGAGTGGTATTCGCAAGGCCAAAGCACCGCTTGTTTTGTTGGAATTAGGTCCGACGAGAGCTTGAATAGGTTTCGCACACTGATCAAGGATAAAAGGATGCTGGACCGCTATCGCTGGACGACTTGGGTGCGCGGGTCCACCTTCAATGCCTATCCAATCTATGACTGGAAGGTGTCAGATATCTGGAAGTTCTGCAGCCTGTCGCGTCTACCTCAGAACGAAATCTATACCCTGATGAATAAGGCGGGGGTCCCCCTTTCTGCACAGCGTATTTGCCAGCCCTATGGCGACGATCAGCGCCGCGGGTTGTGGCTCTACCATCTATTGGAGCCTGAAACCTGGGCTCTCGTGGTCCGGCGCGTCCAAGGTGTCAACGGCGGGGCACTCTATGCCCGCGAGACCGGCAACATTACCGGTGTGGGCAAAATCAGCAGGCCTGAGAATATGACGTGGCGCAAATATGCCGAAATTCTTCTTGCATCGATGCCGCTGGCAACACGCGAGCATTATCAGACAAAATTTTCAGTCTATATCAGGTGGTATGCGTCCCGTGGATATCCCAACGGAATACCAGATGACGGACCAATCCTGAAAGGACCGCCGAGCTGGGCGCGCATCTGCAAAGTTCTCCTTCGAAACGACTACTGGTGCAAGGGCCTGTCCTTCAGTCAAACAAAATCCACCAACTACCAAAATTACATGGATATCATGAAGCGCCGTCGCGCGAAATGGGGGGCCTACTGATGGATATATTCGACCATATTAATGCCTTGAAGGATTTGCCAAGCTGCGAGCGGATCGAAGCTATAAACCGCATAAAGAAGGCGCTCCATGGCGTCTCGCCGATGGCCCACGAGCCTGTTGATTGTGTAATTTGGGTGGCTGCCGAAATGGTTTCGGCGAACGACTACAACCCCAATACGGTTGCTGCTCCTGAATTGGCGCTACTTGAGCATTCGATTGAGTGTGACGGTTATACCCAGCCAGTTGTGGTTATGTCAGAAAACACTAGGTTCACCATAATCGACGGCTTCCACCGCTCACGGGTTGGCCGTGAATCCAAGTCCGTCCGGGAACGAACCGGAGGCTACGTTCCAATAGCTATTGTCAACGCGGAGCGCAGCGCGCGCAGCGATCGCATCGCAGCGACCATTAGACATAATCGCGCGCGGGGAAAACATGGTGTCACGGCCATGTCGGACATCGTAATGGAGCTATACCAGCGCAATTGGTCCGATCAGAAGATCGGCAAAGAGTTGGGGATGGATGCAGACGAGGTGCTACGGCTACGCCAGATTGGCGGCTTGGAGCGCATGTTTCAAAACGAGGAGTTTTCCCGCGCGTGGGAAATTGATGAGGAGGCCCTGAATGGCTGACGTGTCCCTCCGTCTGGAAAGCATAGGCGATGCTCAACGCCACAAATACTGGCTGCACCAATCGGGTAAAGCAAAGATGGGTGAGCAGGCTGCAAGAGGCGCAGCCTCGTTAATGGGAAAGAAGCCGTTCGTAAAACTGGTGGTCGGGATGTCGCCAAAGGGCCGGCCCGTGAAGCGGGAGATCGTGGGTTTCAAGGACTATACCAGCGTTCAATCAGGCATCGGCCAGCGCGGTGTCTTCTACTGCTATTCGCTCCGGGAGGGTGGAATGTATTTGATCCGAGAACAGATTAGCCAGAAAAGGACGAAAGAGTATTGGGCCTTCGTATGGAAGGGTCGCATTCATCGCGTGAGTGAGGCGGTAGCACTCGACTATGCTTCTCGTGCTCGCGACGCACAAGCGAGTTTCTCATGACCATCAGCAAGCCAGCGGTCGGCGCCCCCTGCAACGGCTGCGGCATCTGCTGCCGGGCGCAGGTCTGTTCTCTCGGCAGCATGACGCTGCGGCTTGTTAGAGAGTATGGTGACCGAGCGCCGGGGCCGTGCCCCGCGATCCGGTCCCGGCCCGACGGCTCTATCCGCTGTGGGCTGATCGAGCGGCCGCGTGACTATGCCTGGGGCCGGGCGAGTGTTCACGATCTGCGCGCCGCAGCCGCACTGCTCATCGGCTCGGGTTCTGGCTGCGACGAGCCCGACGGCCCCCAAGACGATGATGCACTGGCCGCGATGCAGCAGGCCTATCTGCGGATCCACTCGGTCGCACGGATCAACCGCGCTATGGCGCTCTGGTTTGGAGTATCAGGATGATGGTTCGGGGGCCGCAACGGCTTTGGAATGTGCTGCGCACAACGACCGATTGGGCGTCGGTGAACGACCTGGCGGTCGCGGCCGACATGAAAAACAGCCGGGCGAATGCGCGGCGACTTCTGCGCCTTTGGGCCGCAGAATGTCTGTGCGAACGACGTGACGACGGCCCGAAGATCCCTGGGGCGGGGGCCTATTATCGGGGCATCGCTGGAATGGCGCCGATCGCGCCCCGGACCCGGCACCCAGCCAATGGGTCAGGGGTCGTTGAATGGTCCATGTCGGGCGCTGAATTCGGCGCCATCCGGCAGCGCCTGGGGCTCAGCCTCACCGGTTACGGTGCGGCGCTCGGGTTCGCCGGCCGTCGGGAGTCGGTGATGCGCGCGGTCCGGCGCCTCGAGGCCGGGCAATCCATCATAGGCCCCGATCTAGCGGCGAAGGCGCGGGCGCTTTAACGGTCGATGCTCCTATCGCGCCGCCGCTCCGGGACAGGCCGCGCCCTGCACCCAATAGGCGCTGGTCAGGGCGGCCTGCGTGTCCTCCGTGTCGGCCCGAGAGGGTCGGATCAAACTGTCGCGCCAGGCGATGCAGATCTCGCGCTCAGTCGCGGTAGACGACGTCGGCGGGGCGCACGACGCGGCCAGCAGCATCATGCACACCACCCCGAATGCGGTCAGCCCGCGCGCGGTCCTTTGTCTCATCTCTGGCCCTCTGGGTTTTGCGGTCGTGGCGCAGGAGTGCCGCCACGGCCAGCAGGATAAGCAGGATCGCGCCGCCGATCTGGGCGGCGACGCGGGTGAAGGGGTTGTCGAGGAGCCACATCAGCGGCCCATCCGGCGCGCGAGCGCATCGAGGATCAGGCTCAGCCGCCAGTCGGGCAGAAGCCGGGGGATCAGGCGCAAAAGCCACATGTCAGCGGCCAAGGTTCGCGCCGCTTCGGGCATCGCGCACTCGCGCCTGCTTGATCCGCCGCGACCAGATGAAGATGCCGGCAAGGAGCCCGCCGACGATGAGCAGCGGCCAGTTCTCGACCACCAGCGCCCGGAGCTGTGGCAGCACCCCCGTCGCCTGCGCAGTCGCGTCCTTGACCGCCGTCAGCGTCGCGGTCACCCCGGCCACGCCCGCCGCCACGTCGATCCGGTCGGCCGAGGCAAGCGTCTCGGACCCGCGCTTGCGCAGGTCTGCGGCCGTCACGTCGCGGCCCCCCCGGGGCGTCGCCTTTTCCAGCGCGGTCCAGGTCTCCGGCCCGACCACTCCATCCACCCCGATCCCCGCGTCTGCCTGAAAGGCCAGCACGGCCGCCCGCGTCAGGGGGCCGAACTCGCCGTCCTTGGCGCCCGCGAAATAATCAAGCCGCGCCAGCTGGTCCTGCAGGTCAAGAACCATCGCCCCCCGCATGCCCGCCTCGACCGTCGCGCGGCCGATGAAGGGCTGCGCCGCCCCGTCGGCGCGGCGGATCGCCAGCACCTCCTCGACCGGTAAAGCGGCTTCGGACACCTGGTCGCCCTGATTGCCGCCGATGACGTGGATCTTCGACCCCGCCCAGCTCAGGAAGAAGGCCACATGGCCCTGCGGCGGGCGGCCGCGCTTGAAGACGACGATGTCGCCAGGCTGCGCATCGCGCGTGGCCACGGCCCGGCCCCACGTCACATAGGACCGCGCCATGAGGTTGCCCGACGGCTGGATGCCGCACTCGGCCAGGACCGCGCCGACGAAGGCCGCGCACCAGGGCACGTCGTCCGTCAGGCCGGGATGACCCGCCCGCGCGAAGAAGACCTCGACCGCGGGGTTGGATTTGGCGCCGGGCCACTCCTTGACGCCCAGGTGGGCGCGCGCGGCGGACACGATCGCGGCATTCATGCTCATTTGTTCAGGACCTCCCTGACGGTGAAGGGCCCGGACCGCCAGCAGGCGGTCTTGGCCGGAATGATGCCGAGTAGCGGCCGCAGGACCGTCCGGCAGGTATCGAGATAGTAGGTCCCGGCCGGGATCCACGCGCAGGACGGGTTGTTGTCGGCCCAATCGATCAGGTTGGTCGCGCGAAAGCCGTCCTGGCCGCCGATGTAGCGCCGGACCCCGGACCCGCTGCAGGCGGTCGCGCCGTCGTCGCCGACCCGGCGCACGGCCGCGAAGAACTCGCCGTAGAAGGACCAGCGTATGGCCCGGTCCTCGGTCACGGCCGCCGCGCGGCCGACGACCGTGTCGCCGACGATGATCGTGCGGCTGTCGAACCACAGCGTCGCCGGCGCAAGCCAGGCCGCGGTATAGACCGCGAGTGCGGGCCCGAGGATCCACCCGCGCGAGGCGGTGCGCAGGGCCCGCATCATGGCGCGCCGCCAAAGAGGGCGCGCACGCGCTCCCACTGCGACAGGATCGCGACCAGCCCGGCCATGAGAACCAGAAGCCGCTGCCCCCACCAGCCGAGCGCCTTGACCCGCTCGATGAAGACGATCCCCTCGCGCAGCGCCTCGATCTCTTCGTGCGAAAAAGGGAGCTGCGGGTCGGCCTCCAGCCGGTCCGCAAGGCGCTTCACCTGTTGGGCCAGGTCGGCCGGATCAATCGTCATGGTGCGTTCTCAGACGACCGCGCCGCCGGCTTTCCACGGGTGCGCGTTGGCCGCCGAGGCGGGCCCGACGATGCGGCCATTCGTGCGCAGGTTCGTGTCCACCGCCGGGCGGCCGCCGCCCGTCACGCAGTCCTGCCAGACCTCGGCCTTGTAGATCGTGCCGATGACATTGTTCGTCGTCCCGCCCGACCGCGCCAGAAGGCAGAGCTTGCGGGCGGCGCTGGACAGGTTGCCGCTGTTGGCCGCCAGCGTCCGCGCTGTCGTCGTCCCGTTCAGCGTCGTCCAGGCCGTCAGGGCCGCCAGGTCGACCGCCACCACCACATCGAACCGCGTCGCCGCCGCGACCGACCCGATCACGACCGAAGACAGCGCCACCGCGTTCGCGCTGTCCTTGATCGACAGGAAGAGCCGCCCGTCGGGCACCACCTGAAGCGAGATGTGGCCATTGTCCATTTCGTAAAGGTAGGTCGTGGTCCCGAGGGCTGCGACCGACAGGTCGAGTGCGATGGTGATCAGGCCCCCGGTCGTCGGCCAGTTGACCAGGTCCTTGAACCGGGTGAGCTGACCCGACTGTGTGGTGAAGCTCGTCACTGCCGGCAGGGTGTTGGCCAGGACCGAGGCCGCCGGCAGCGGCTCGACCGGGATGCCGTCGACGCCCGCGACCGACAGGTCGACGATCGGGTAGTTCATCCAGAGCCCGTTCTGCAGGTCCTGCGGGAACTGGATTTCCCCCGTTCCGTTGCCGCTGCCGAAGGTCAGCGCGTCGGACGATATGAAATTCCCGCCGCCCGGCTTGGTGATCCGGACGCGCCCGGACCCCTGGATCACGGCCGAGGTGACGGGGCTGCCGTTGACCTCGAACCCCACCACTTCCGTCCAGTGCGGGTAGGTCGCGGGCAGCGCCGCCAACCCCCGCTTCTTGCGGGTCGTGGTGATCGCCCCGGCCGAGGACCAGACCTCGACCCAGGCGCCAGAGGCGTCCCAGAGGCAATTGTCGAACTTCGGCGCCGTCCAGGCCGTCAGCCCCGCCGCGCTCAGCACCGTCAGCATGTGGTGGCGCGCGTGCAGCGAGGCCCCATCCACAGTAGCGGCCGCCGGGTGGGTGATGTCGGTCCAGCTGCCCGCCCCGTCGTCGCGACCATTCTGGTAGGCCATGACCGAGTAGCCCATGGGCGCGAACATGGTGGCATTCGCGTTGCTCATCAGCGCCCGCCAGCCATCGCGGCAGGCCTGCTTGTTCTGGGCGCCGATGTAGGCCGCGCCGCCGACGTCATGCAGTGCATCCCGCTCGGTCTGGGTGATGTCGAACCGGTGCGGGCCATGGGCGACCCACTTGGTGAAGGCATAGTCGTAAAGCTCGCCGAACCAGTGGTCGGCCTGGTAGCTGCCGCCGCCGGTATAGGTGATCGTGCCCGGGATCGTGACCGCCGCACCGCCGAGCGTCTTCTTGGCGATCAGCGGGAACAGCGCCTCGGTATAGGCGGTCCCAAGGCTGCCGGGAGAGGCGAACCAGCTCATCGACGCCAGGCCGACCTTGCGGCCGTCCGAGGTAGCCGCATTGTGCAGCGCCAGGTCGTCGGTCCACTTCCGGCCGACATTGGCGTTGTCGACCAGCCCCCGGAAGTCGGTGCCCGGGATCGCATGGAGCACGATCGAAAATTTCTCGCCCGGCCGCGCCGCGACCAGCTGGGCGGCCAGGGCCGACATCTGGGCCGTGACCGGCGCCGCCGTGGTGATGAAGGCCCGCGCGATCCCCGCCGCCCCGTCGCCCGCGTTGAAGGTCTGCGGGAAATAGTACATCTGGACCGCCTCGGGGTCCGGCACGGTGACCGACGCGGCCCCGGAATACGCCGGCCAGGCGATGTAGGCGATTTCGGACTGGCCCCACATGGCGATGACATGGCCGACGCCGAAGCGGTTGGTGCCCTGGGCCGTGACCCCGGTCTGCGTCTTGATCCGAACCTCGGGCTTGTACCAGCTCGAGGACCTGGGGACAGAAATCGCGCCCGACCAGACGCCTCCGGCGATGGTCGACACGTCGACCCAGGCGGTCGAAGTCGCGCCCGCGTCATCGACCGACAAGGCACGGGCCTGCACCACCATGCCGTCCGTCCCGGTGCCGGACAGCGGCACCGAGGCGCTGTTCGCGGCAAAGGCCGCCCGGCTGTCGTAGATGATCCGGTCGGCGGTAAAGGCGGCAACGGCGATCGTCGCCGCCGAGGTCGTCGTGGCGCTGGCCGAAGCCGACCAGGCGCCCGCGCCGATCGCATTCACGGCGCGCGTCTGCACCTGGTAGGCGGTCCCGGCCGAAAGGCCCGACAGCGTCACGGGCGAGGTGACGCCCGCCTGCACGGTCCAGCTGGTGCCGCCGTCCGCCGAGAAGCGCAGGTCGCGCGAAGTGATCGGCGAGCCGCCGGTCGCGGGGTCGGCCGCCAAAGTGGCCACCATGCCGCTTGCGGTGACCCCCGACAGGGTCGGCGCGGCCATCTGCGCCGGCGACGTGGTCGCGGCCGAGGTCGAGGCACTGGCCGAGGCCGACCAGGCGCCCGCGCCGATCGCATTCACCGCCCGCGCCTGCACCTGGTAGGCGGTCGAGGGCGAAAGGCCCGAAAGCGTCACGGGCGAGGTGACGCCCGTCTGCACGGTCCAGCTCACCCCGCCGTCCGCCGAATAGCGCAGGTCGCGCGCCGTGATGGCCGCGCCGCCATTGGCCGGATCGGCCGCCAGCGTGACCGTGATCGCGCTCGAGGTGACGCCAGACAGCGCAGGCGCGCCCATCTGCGAAGGCGCTGTCGCGGCCGCCGCCGTCGTGGCGCTGGCCGACGCCGACCAGGCGCCCGCGCCGACGGCATTCACCACGCGCGCCTGCACCTGGTAGGCGGTCGAGGGCGAAAGGCCCGAAAGCGTGACGGGCGAGATGACGCCCGCCTGCACCGTCCATGTGGTGCCGCCGTCAGCCGAGAACCGCAGGTCGCGCCCGGTGATGGCGGACCCGCCATTCGCCGGATCGGCCGCGAGCGTGACCACCATCCCGCTCGAGGTGATGGCCGACAGCGCGGGCGCCGCCATCTGGGCCGGGACCGTCGCGACCGCCGCCGTCGTGGCGCTGGCCGAAGCCGACCAGGCGCCGGCGCCGACGGCATTCACTGCGCGCGTCTGCACCAGGTAGGCGGTTGCAGCCACCAGCCCCGACAGCCCGACGGGCGAGGTGACGCCCGCCTGCACCGTCCAGGTTACGCCGCCGTCGGCCGAAAAGCGCAGGTCACGCCCGGTGATGGCGGACCCGCCATTCGCCGGATCGGCCGCGAGCGTAACCAACATGCCGCTCGAGGTCACTCCCGACAGGGCTGGCGCCGCCATCTGCGCCGGGGCCGTCGCGGCGGCCGAGGTCGAGGCACTGGCCGAAGTGGACCAGGTGCCCGCACCGACCGCATTCACTGCGCGCGTCTGCACCTGGTAGGTCGTCGCGGCCGACAGGCCGGTCAGCGTCACGGGCGAGGTCACCCCCGTCTGCACCGTCCAAGTCGTGCCGCCGTCCGCTGAATAGCGCAGGTCGCGCCCCGTGATCGGCGAGCCGCCGGTCGCGGGGTCCGCCGCCAGCGTGACGATGATCGCGTTCGACGACTGGACCGCCAGCCCCGGCGCCCCCATCTGGCCAGGTGCTGTGACATTCGCGGGCGTCGCGACGCTGGCCGATGCCGACCAGCCTCCCGCGCCGACCGCGTTTTCCGCGCGCGTCTGCACCTGGTAGGCGGTCCCGGCGCTCAGCCCCGATAGCGTCACCGGCGAGGTCACGCCCGACAGCACCACCCAGCTCACCCCGCCGTCTGCCGACCAGCGCAGGTCATGGGCCGTGATCGCCGCGCCACCGTCGGCCGGGTCCGCCGCCAGCGTGACCGTGATCGATGCCGACGACACCGCGACCAGGCCCGGCGCGCCCATCTGGCCCGGCACCGTCGCTCCGCCCGTCGCGCTGATCGCCCCGTCGACCAGCAGCTCCAGGTAGCCGTGATCCGGCGCGCGCAGCGTGCGCCCGTCGGCGAAGGTCACGCCGAACTCGGCATCGAGGATTCCGCCCTGCGCCAGATCACCCGGCGCCCAGTCGTACTGCACCAGCGCGGATGGCCCGTCGATGATCGTGGCCGGCGCCGAAATCAGCGTAGCGCCGCTCGCCCGGTCGCGCGCGTAAAACCAGGCGGAGGCGCTGGTGATGTCGCCCGCGCCCGCGATCTGGTAGCGGATCGAGGGCGCCGTCGCACCGGACTTGATCTGAAATTGGCCGCGCTGGACCAGCTCGTAGATGCTCATGCAGGCCTCTCGGGCCGGTCCCGCGCTCTGGCGGGCCGGCTATGGATAAGGGGGGATTGGGGCGGGTCAGACGGCGGCGTAGGTCAGGAAGAAGGTGTCCAGGTCCGCCTCGCTCCGGCCCGCCGACAGGGCCAGCGCCACGACCAGCGGGTTGAGGCGCTCGACCATCGTCGGGCGCTTGGCGCGCGCCGTCGCGGCGAAGCGCTGGCCGGCCGGCAGGGTGGCGATCAGCGCGGCGACCGGCGCGGGCAGCGTGCCGTCGAGCCAGGCCTCGGCCTCGGCCGTGGTCAGCCACCCCTCGGCGTCGAGGCCGATCAGCAGCTGCGCGAAGGACAGGCTCATCATGTCCCGCAGGATGGCGGCCGTCAGGGGCTGCGGATCGACGGCCTGCGGCACCCCATCGGCGCCCGGCACAATCTCCTTGCCCGCCCGCTGCGCCTCCATCAGCTCGGCATGGTAGGCGTCGGTGATCTCGACCAGGTCGGGCGGCAGGTCCGCGTAGGCCAGGAACTCGGGGAAAAACCCGCGCAGCGAGGGCGAATACCGCATGGTCAGTTCCCGATCGCCAGCCAGCTGGCCGTGACCGGACCGCTGGTGCCGCTGTTATTTGTGGCCGTGAAGCCCGTCGTCGCCAGGGCGCGCGAGCCCACCGAAAAGCCGGAGGTGTTGTTCGCGGACGTGATCGGCGACACCAGCGCCCGGAAGCAGGCGGCAGGGAAGGTCAGCGGGAAGGTCACCGCCTGGCCGCCACCCGCCGCGATCGTCCCCGTCACCCCCCACTGCAGGATGAGGCCGCCCGGCAGGGTGATGTAGCCCGGATCGCCGATCGACGAGGCAAAGCCCAGCATAGTGGCCAGCGTCGCCATGTCGATGTCCGCCTCAGGCCCCGCCGACCCGCCCGAGTTGCCGCGCACCCTCTTGGACCCGATCGTCTCGGCCCCGACGGCGATCCAGCCGGTGTTCGCGGCATTCCGCAGCCTCCAGACGGCCGGGGTCGCGCTGGTATCGAGCCAGACCATGCCCGCCACCGTCGGGCTCGGCGCGGCCGCCCCGCTGTTGGACGACTGGATCGCGCCGAAAATCCCGTTCATGGCGGCCCTGACGGCCGCGCCGCCGCCATTGGCGACCGACCAGTTCGTTACCTGCGACATTAGACCGCCTCTTCCGCTGTGAGTCTGAGTTGGGTGACGCTCGGGGTGAACGAGCCGTCGGTGCTGGTCAGGGTCGCGCGGGCTTGCACGCCGCGCGCCCGGACCTCGGTGCTGTCGACCCGGCCCCAGCCGCCCCAGGTGGGCGTGCCGGCCGGGTCGTCCGTGGTGATGCGCGCCTCGACCACCACGTCGACCTCCCCGCCGCCGGCGCCGTCGAAGCTCGCCCAGCCGTCGATGTCGCCAAGCCGCGCATCGACGGTGTTGGTCAGGTCGAGCGCGCTGACGTCGATGATGCTCCTCAGCCGCACCAGCTTGATGGACCCGAGGTTCATGCCGGTCGCGAAGGAATAGGTGCCCGAGGGCAGGATGCCGCCTTCCTGGTCGATGTTGACGACCGCATCGAAGCTCGCCCAGCTGTCGATCGGCGTCGACGCATCAAGCTGCAATGCCCCCCCGACGGCCGCCACGCCGGCCTTCGTCCCGGAAAACGCCGTATCCTCGGTCAGCGTCGTCACCGCCGCGAAGGCCGCCGCCTGGTAGCCGGTCGAACTGATCGCGACCTCCGGCCCCGGAATGCCGCCCGCATCCTCGGCCCGCAGGAGGTAGGTCCCGGCCTTCTGCGGCACGACCGCGATGGCCTGCGACCCGGCCACCACATCCATGCCGACGCTGCTCGTCCAGCTGGGCGAGGCGGCGATTGAATGGCGAATGACGATGCGCCCGCCGATCTGCACGTCCAGGTCGGGGTGCGGCGCCCATTTCAGGACCACCATCCCGCCGGCCGTCTGCAAGGTCACGCCCGTCAGCGCCGCCGGCGGCGCGCCCAGCCCGAATATCTCCTGGACCGTGCCGGCCCAGGCCGACGAGACATTGAGCTGGCTCAGCGCCTTGACCCTGAACTCCCAGACCGCCGGTGCGATGTCCAGCATATCCATTGTCAGCTGGTCCGTGCGCCCGACCAGCTGCCAGGCCCCGGTGCCGATCCGCGCCTCGACCTGGTACTGGGCCACGAAGGCGCTCGGGCTCGCCGCCCAACGGATGCGCGCCATGACCTTCAGGCCCGTGCCGACGAAGGTCTGGTAGAGCTGCTCGCTGACCGCCACCGCCGACGGCGGCGGGATGTTCATGGCGCTCGGCAGGTTCGTCCGCGGTGCGGCGGCGTAAATCTGCCCCTCGCTCGCCGTCCAGTCATAGACCAGGGGCGATGTCTCGCGCAGCACCAGGCTCGGCACCAGCCTGGGCGCATCGCCGTCCCCCACGATCGCCAGGCTCACCTGCCGCACCTCGAAGGGCTTGGCCGCGAAGCCCCAGCGGGCATAGGTCAGCATCACCGTATCGCCGACGACCAGCCGCCAGACCCCCAGCTTGCCCGACAGCGCCACCACCATCTGCCGCCGCTGCCGTTCGAGCTTGATCTTCGCCAGCCGCTGCGCCGCCGAGGCAGAGGTGGTGAAGGGCAGGTCGATATCGTCATATTTCCGCTGACCGCCATCCTCGGCCAGGTAGGCAGCACTCTCGTAGGCCGGGAAGTCGTCGGGCTGCCAGTCATTGACCGGGCTCACGAACTTGCCCCGGACCGCGTTGAAATTGTCGGACTGCGACACCCGCGTCGTCAGCTCGAAGCCCTGGTCGACGATGTCGTCGTCCGTCAGGGTGATCGTCGGCGTCCGCCAGGCCCCGGCAAGGATCTGCCACTGGCCAGCCTGGCTGCCGCAATCGCCGGCCATCGCCGTCAGCATCGCCTCGATGATCGACTTCGGCGTCTGCGACAGGGTGATCACCCCGCCGCAGGCATAGCGCCGCTCGGTCCCGCCGCCGACCTTGGCCACCACCTCGTCGCAGACATTCGCCGCCGCGATCAGGGCCGCGCTGTCGATCCCGTCCGGCGCCCCGACCCCCGCGCCGATGCCCCAGACCGAGTTCGACATATAGTCGGCCAGACACAGCGCGGCATTCTCGCTATAGCCCGTCAGCCCGGTACGCGGGTCGTAAATGTCGTCCTTGCCCGCAAGGTCGAAAGTGATGTTCGGCAGCCCGCCCGGAAAGATATTCGCGTCGTATTTGAGCCGGATCCACACATGGGCGCAGCCGCGAAGCCGATGGGCGGACGTCCACTTCCCCCCGGACTGGGCCGTAAGGATCGTCAGCGACGGCTGGTTCGCGTCGCCAAGCCGCTGCTCGGTCTCGACGAAGCCCGCATACTGTCCGACCGCCGTGGTCGATCCGGGCGCAAAGACCATCTGCCCATCAAGATAGACCCCCCCGATCTGCTTGATCTTGTGCGTGGCCAGCACGATCACCAGGTCAAGGTACTCGTTCGTCCAGCCGTTCTCGTCGGCATAGACCAGGGTGCCGCCCTTGCGGACCTGCCCATAGACCACGTCGCGCGGCATGACCGGCTGGCGCACCGTCAGCCCACGGCCCATCATGCCGGGGTCGCGCTGCGGCATCAGCGCCTTGGCCGCCGCCGACAAGAGCACTGACCCGCCGAGCTGCAACAGCGCGAAACCGACCGAGCCTTCGGCAATGCCGAGGGCGGGCGCGATTACCCCGGCCAGGACCGCCGACACCTCAGACCTCCCAGGCCATGGTGCAACCGGCCATCGGCCGGAAGACCAGCCCGTCCGGGCCAAGGAAGGCCGCCGTGGCGCCGAGGCAGACGCCGAGCGCCGCGCCGTCGCTCACGATGTCGCCCCGACGCGCGAGCGCGGGCGAAGCGAGCTGCGTCCCGATCTCGCGCGTGACCGCGTCGCACAGGTCCGCCGCCCCGGACGCCCTTATGGCCCGCGCCGCCCCGCGCGCGGTCCGGTAGGTCCCGACGAAGCCCGGCAGGGCCGCGCCGGTCAGCGACTGCCGCACACGCGCCGCCCAGGTCGCGCAGTCATGCGACCCCCATGAAAAAGGGCGCTGCCGCGCCCCCTCGATCACCTCGTGCAGGTCATGCTCCCAGCCGTCCCGCCTCACCCGCGCCCCCACCGCAGCTCTTTGTCCTGGATCGTCGTCACATATTCAAAGCCCCGGTCACCCGGATAAAGCTGCTGCTGCGCCTCGTCGGTGTAGCGCAGCTCGCGGGGCCTATTCAGGTCAATCAGCCGGCTTTCGTAGGTGATGGTGATGGTGCAGGTCTCCGCACCGTCGGTGATCGTCGGCACGTCCAGCCGCCCGGCGAAGGCCAGGACCGGATCGACGATGATCGTCGCATCCGGCGCCAGCAGCCCGACCCAGCACCGCCCCGGCAGGCCCTGCTGCGCATCGAGTATCGCCAGAGACACCAGGCTCACAGGCACGCCCGACAACGTGACCGAGGCACCCCGCGCCACGATGTCGCTGCCCTCCTCGATCCCCGAAAAGCCGACCAGCGTCCCGGCGCCGGTCCAGGTCTGCCCGCCCCAGGTCACATCACCCAGCCCGGTCCAGAGCCGGACGAACCCGGACGCGAACTGCCCCTCGAAAAACAAGGCGGGCCGGACATCGGCAGCGATCAGCGCCGCCTCCAGCTCGGGCGTCAGGTTGCGCATCAGATCGCCTCTCGCGCCGAAAAGCGGACGGTGTATTTGTCCGCGCCATAGATCTGCACCGGCACCGGCGCGGTCAGGCTCAGCAGCACCTGCGGCGCCACCACTGCCAGCGGCGCATTGTCCGCCGGCGCCGACCGGAGCCGCGGCACGAATTGCACGGTCGCGGCACCCGCCACAGGCGTGACGTCCGCTGTCACCTGGTAAAGCCGGGTCGCGGAATCGGTGCCCAGGCTGAAGAAATCGCCCGCCTTCAGGCCCGCAGAACCCCAGCCATCGGTGACAAGGCTGTTCCCGGACTGCCCGCCGCCATTGACCAGCGGCGTGGCGCCAACGACCGTGTTGCGGATCGACGGGTCGGCAAACAGGAACGTGCCCCGCACACCACCCAGCTGCGCCAGGAAGGCCGCGACGCGCTGCCCGTTCCGCCCCTGCATCAGGGCCATCTCGATATCATAAAGCCACCACTCGCCGCCCCAGTCCTGCACCTGGCGCGAGCCGGTGAAGGGCGACTGGACGGCGGTGACGCTCGCCGCCAGGCTGCGCGTCACCGACTTGACCAGCGGCACCGGCAGGACAGGCACGGTCATGTGGGGTAACCCCGGCGCCGCGCCGCGCCGACGCCGGCGACCGCCTGCCGCACGATCCCCGGCACCTCGGCCCGGACGGCCCGCTGCACCTGATCGGCCACGCCCTCGACCGCGCCAGACGCGTCGACATTGATCGAGACGTTGACGGTGACGCCGTCACCGCCCGTCCCGCCAGCCATGACGCCGAGCTTGCCGTTGATCCGCCGCAGCGGCAGGATCGCCTCGGGCCCGGCTTCGCCCATCAGGCCCAGGCCGCTCTTCATGCCGAAGAGCGTCGGCCGCGACACGACGCCGCCCGAGGCGAAGGCCTGCACCACGCCACCGTCGAAGGCATTGCCATTCGCGTTCGGAAAGATCGAATTCATTAGACCCGTCCAGCCCTTGTCGAAAAGGGAGCTGGCGAACGACGACAGTAGCTGCGAGATCACTTCATTCGCGTCGCCGCCCTTGATGATGATGTCCTTCAGGGCGGCGCCGACCTCGTCCGCCATCTCGCGACCGGCCTTGCCCGCCTCGTTGAACTTTTCCTTCAGGTCCCTGATCGCGCGGCTATAGGTTTCCTGGTCGATGGCACCCTTTGCCAGCAGAACGTTCAGCTTGGTCTGCTCGATCGCATATTTCTCGGCCGAGGTCCGGGTCTGGTCGAAGACCCGCTTCGCCTCGCGAAGCAGGTCGTTCTCTTCCTTCTGCGCCTCGCTCAGCTGCTTCTGCGCCGACCCGCCGCCCTTCGACCCCTTCGACGGCGTGTCCGGCGTGTCCCAGGGCAGGCCGAGGGCGAGGTTTTCGCTGATGGTGAAGCCCTGTCCCGATGGCCGCGCCTTCGGGCGGGGAATGTCGCTGAACCCACCCTGGATCATCGCCGCGGCATTGTCGGCGCGGGTCAGGGCCGCGTCGATCCGACTCACCAGGGTCAGCGCCGAATCCGCCGCGCCGCGAATGCCCTTGCCCACATCCGTGTCGGCCAGCGCCTGCGCCTGCTCGACCGAAATCCCAAGCTGCGCCGCAAGGTCCCGCGCCTTCAGTTCCATGTCGGTGGCCTGCCGGACCGCCTCCCGCAGTGCGCCGGTCACATGGTCCGTGCTTCCCGCCGAATCCTCGGTCGCCTTGCGGATCGCCTCAAGCGCGGCCGCCTGTTCCGCCGGACCCTTGGCGTCGCGCAACTGGTCGAGCGCGGCGACGAGCGCATTGGCCTGATCGATCGTCAGGCCGAAGTCCTCGGCCAGCTGGTAGACATCCTGCGATAGCATGGCAAAGCCGGCCGGCATCGCCTCTTCATCGACGCCTTTCAGCCGAGCCTGCATGTCATTGATGCGGGCCACCAGATCCACCAGGTCCGTCATCGACTGGTCGAGCCCGGAAATGGTATTCGTCAGCTCGGACTGAAAGTCGAACTGGGCCAAAGCAAGCCTTGCAGTCAACACTTCACGGACCGCGGCGGCCTGCTGGCCGTATTTCTCGCGCAGCTTGTCCATCGGCTGCAGCGCATCGTCCATCGCCGCCTGGTAGTCGCGGCTGGACTTGTGCAGCGTGTCGATGTCGTCAGCCAATTGCTTGGCCGCATCCCCGCTCGACAGGAACCCGGAAATCAGCGGCACGACGACGGCCGCCGCCGTGCCGAGCCCGACGCCCAGAAGGCCGAGCCCACTCAGCAGCTGCGGCAGCTGCTGCGCCAGCGCCCGGCTTGCGTCGGTGCCGCCCGCGACCTGAACCGCGAAGTCCTGTACCTGGAAGCCCACGTTCTGCAGCGCGGCGCCGGATGACCGGCCGCCGCCCTCGATCACCTGGAAGGCGCGCTTGCCTTCCGACGCGATCGCGGTGAACTCGGCCTTGACCTTGTCGGCGCCGACGACACCGATCCGGACGGACACCGGTTTTTCAGCCATCAGACTCGCCCTCCCGTGCGTTCATCTTTTCGACCATCACCGCCTCGACCTCCGGCAACAGATCGGCCGCCAGCATCTCCGGCACGCCAAGCGCCCGGCCCATGGCCAGCGCGGCGCCCATGTCCCATCCCAGAATCACGCCCTGCACCGCCCGGACCTGTCCGCCGAGCCGCTGCACCAGGTGCCAGACCTGCCATCCCTCGACCGTCTGGGGCGCATTCACGACGTAGGCGCACTCGGCGCAGACCCCGTCGCAGCCGCCGCAATATCCGGCGCCCCCGCCGAAGTGCCATTCGGCAAGGGCGCCAAGCCTTTTTTTTCCTCGGCCACCAGGAACCCCTTGGCCAGGTAGGCCGCACCGAACGCCTTGTTCATCTGGAACAGGTCCATCAGCGCGCCGATCCGCTCGGCCGTCGGCTCGACCGGCGCTCCATCCGCATCGCCGACCCCGCGCCAGCCGATGATGGCGGCCTGCGCCACGGACCGGACCATGGCGGCAAAGCGGACGTCGCTGTCCGTCTCGGCCGGCAGGCCCCGCACCTCGGGCGCGGCCATCCCGGCGGCAATGATCGCTGTGGTGATCGGCACCACCTCGACCTCGACCCCGAAGCCCAGGTCGATCCAGGCCGGTTTTGTATCCAGATTGAGCCGCAGCATCAGTAGCCCGCCACGGCGTTGGTCAGGACAATCGTCGCCATCCGCGCCGGCGTCACCGCCGCCGACTGCGCCGCCTGCCAGTCGTAGGTCGCCTGGATGCCGCCGGGCCCCGGAATTTCGATGCGCGGCACCGGCAGATAGACCGCATGGACGGTGATCTTCAGGCTCTGGCTGGCGCTGATCACCCAGGAAAATTCCAGCTCGCAAGGGGTCCCATTCTGCGCGTCGGTGATCAGTGTCGTGTCGGCAAAGCGCGCGACGAGCGCGCCCTTCATCGAGGCCATGCCGGGATCCGCGCCCTCGATCTTGCCGTCCGACCGGATCGTCTCGACCCGGTCGAGGTTGTTGGAATAGGTCACGTCGCCAGACACGATGTTGCCGAGCGCGGCCCCGTTGCGCTTGATCGCCCCGTTGAACTGCCCGAACCGGGTCAGGTTCACCAGCGTCCCGAGCGTGCCCGCCTGGCTCGCCACGTTCGGCGTCTCGCCCTGCGCGATCAGGCCCACGGTCGCCTGCAGGTTCCCGGTCCGCTGCATGTTGAATTTGAAGTCGTTGACCCGGACCCCGGAAAACATCTTGAAGGTCGGAATGTCCGGGAAGCCGACTTCGATCGACATGCTGGGCAGCGTCCAGCCACCGGTCTGGAAGGTATGCACCTTCGGCGTGGTGCCAGTCGTGACTGGCGCCCCGAAGATCGCCTTGAGCCAATAGCCGATCCCGTCGACATCGAGCGGTATGGTGATGTCACCGTCCGCCGTGATCGCGTCCTTGATCGGCGCCAGCGGGTCGCGGCCGAAGCCCAGAAGCTCGCTGTCGATCAGCGGCTGGGCGGACGCCAGCTTGCTTTCCGCCATCGACAGCTTCATGAAGCCGCTCGCCGGGGCGGTACCATATACAGACTCATACGCGAACGCCAGCTGCGTCCGCGCACCCATAGCGCGCGCCATGTCTTTCTCCTCAGATCAGGGGGTCGGGTGTGGAATAATGCAAGGTCACGGTCAGAAGTGCGGCCTTGATGCTGGCCGCACCTTCGACCGGCAGGTCGGTCGGCACCGGGGCCGAGGCCTCGGCCCAGTCGCAAAGGCCGCCGAGCGTCCGGTCAATGGCCAGCGCCGCACCGACCGCCGCGCCCAGGTCGTCGAGTGCTGCGTCATTGCGGTTGTCCGCCATCTGCACGAACAGCTCGACCTCGGCCGCGTGCTCGTAGTGATACATGAGGGGCGACAGCGTCACCTCGGGCTCGCCCGGATTTCCGTCGCGCAGGATCACCAGCCCGTCGCGCGGGATCTGGTCGGGCAGGACCAGGTTGCGCTCGACAAGCCGCGTCACGCCGACTTCGACTTGCGTGCGAAGCACCTGGTGCAGCGCATCGAGAACCGCCTCGCGTCGCGAAACCATCATTCGCCCTTCCAGTTGGACACGATCATGCCCGGAATCGTCGATCCGACCGCGTCGGCTGCCTGAAACAGGTGCAGGCGCTTGCGCAGCCTGACCTGTGGCACCAGCAGGAAGATCGGAATCGTCCGGTTCCGGAAGGTAACCGGATCGGACAGCCGCCCCCGACGCTTGACCAGGACGTTGCCGGGCGCCTTCGTGCCATCGTCGACCAGAAGCGCCCGCCGCCCATCAAGATAGACGAAGCGCAGCCGACGCCCGGTCTTGCGCTCCCACTCGCCCGGCACGAGCTTCTTGCCCTTCGGGCCTACGCCCGCCGCCGGCAGCGGGATCGACAGCCAGAAACCGTCCCGACTGCGGATCACCGCACCCGTTTCGTTCGGGTCGAGGATCTTCGGCGCCCTAGAATAGACGAGCGCCGCGGCCTTCAGGCTTGGCTGCCCTTTGGGATAGGTCTCAAGCCTGACGGTGTTTGCAAGCCGGCGCCCAAGCCCCGCCGCCACGACCTGCTCGCGCCATTGGGTTTTGAGCGTCTGGCCCGCACCACGCATGGCCGAGCTGACGGCCCGCTCGCCCGCCCGGAGCTGGCCCTTCATCATCTGGCTCAGATCGCCGTCGATCGTGACATCCAGCCTCATGCCGCGCGCAGCTCCACCATCCAGACCAGCCGCTCGCGGTCGCGCCGCGGCGTCGCCTGCACGACGAAGGCCTCGGCCCCGATTTCGACGCGGTCGTTCAGGCGCGGGTTGGCGATCTCGCTCACCCGCACGTCGATCACCGTCGTGTCGCTCACCAGCCGCGCTCCGCTGAACTCGCTGATACGATCCGGCGCGCTGCGCATGACGCGGCAGGCGACGGGCGCGCCCACCCCCTGCTCACGCCAGACGGCATCCGCCGCCATGTTCGGATCGGCAAAGATCGCGTCCAGGGCGGCGGCAAAGACGGACATGCCGGTCAGAGGCCCAGGACGACGACGCGGCCGACGCTATCGGCGGCCTGTTGCGCCTGCGCCGCATAGCCGATCAGCTTGTTCGACCCGACCGTGGTCGTGCAGAGCTTGCCGGCATTGTCCCAGTAGATCGGCGCGCCCTGCGTCCAGGCCTGCGAGCCGGTCTTGGCCAAGTCGAACACACCTTCGATCGCCGCCTCGACCGAGGCACCGCTCGCCGCAGCAAAACTCGCGACGCCGAAGATCGATCCGACCTGCAGGCCGGCGCCCGATGCGACGGCATAGGGCGCGGTCAGCGTCAGGACGTCGCCCTCTTGGACATAGTTTTTCATCTGGTGCTCTCCTTTTCATGTGGCGGCCATGGAACATGGCGCCATTCTCGGTTTGCTTTGATCTGGCTGATGCTCGCTTGGGAAACGCCTGTTTCAGCGCTGACTTCACAATTGCGCATGCCGCTGGCCAACAGGTCTTTGACTTCTGCGACTATCGCATCGGTCAGCTTTGCCCGGTGCGATCTTTCACCAAAAACCTTGGTGCCATGAGTTAACTCATCAGCCTTGTTCTGTTTTTGCGTTCCGTACGCTAGGTTACAAGGTCGATTGTCACCCGGCTTCCCGTTCAGGTGCCGGATGATGAATCCGCGCGGTCGAGGACCAAGATAGGCTAGCGCCACAAGGGCGTGAACAGTTCCCTTCTGCTTCCGCCCTCCCGGCCTTAACGTCACTCGCAAATAGCCGTCGCGGTCCTTATGGGGCTTGATGGAGTGCGGCACGGACCATCGTCCGTGCCGACCAGGTGCCGTACTCCAAATCACGCCTTCGGCATCTGCGAAGTATCTTCCAAAGCCAGGAATAGGCTTCATGGCGATAAATCAGGCCCCCGGATTTTTCCAAGTCCCGCGGTAGTCGCGGGCGCCCGTCCCGAAATCGTGCTCGAGCGTCGCCTGCCAGCCCTGGGTGCCGAAGGGCTCGTTGGTCCGCAGGCGCGGACCCGTGAACCCGTCCAGGTAGCCATAGACAAAGCAGGCGCCGCCCGCCGACCCGGGATCGGCGAACAGATACCAGGTGTTGCCCGTGATCTGGGCCGAGACAACGACTTCCAGCCGGCCGGTGAAGGGGTTGACGTTTGCGGGCTGGGCCGGGGTGATCTGCGTCACCAGCTGCAGGGCCTCGACCTCCTTGTCGGGGCCCACCAGCAGGATCGAGGGCGTCATGTTGAGTTTCAGCCCGTCGATCGACGCCTGCTTGCGCATCGCCGCCTTGCCCGTCGCGAGCGACGCGACGGTGATCGCCGTGCCGGCGCCGGCCAGGTTCTTATGGGTTGCCGCCTCCCAAACTGCCAGCGCGTCCGACGACAGGGTCGCGGTCGACATGAAGCCGTAGAAGGTCTGCTCCTCGAAATCGGCGACCGCCGATCCCCAGTCACCCAGCATGTCATCGATGGCACCGAGGTCGTCGTTGATCATCATCTGGCGCGAGATGCCGACGCCGACCGCATAGGGCGCAAGCTGCGCCGTCTCGCGCTTTTCGCCGAAGGTTCCGAACTTGATCTCGCCGTTTTCGCCCACCGGCTGCAGGCGGGGGAAATCGCCCGACCGCACCATCGGATGCGGACGGAAGTCCTTGAAGTCGCGGCGGCGCGCGATCTTGCGGTAGGTGGGCTCGGCCACCTGGTAGCGCTCCATCATTGACTTGTTGAGCGCGTTTTCGAAGATGCCGGGGAAATCGCTGGTCGAATGGGCGGCCGCCATGAAGATGTCGAGCCGGTCAGCCGCGCTGCGCATCGGGCCCTTATGGTCCGCGCAGATCGCCGCCATCTCGTAAAGCGGCATCGCCATGTAGGGCCGCGCGGCGTCCGTTTTCGGATCCGTGCGGGTGATCTGCGCGGTGATCGCCGCGCCCATGGCCTCGCGCCGCGTGGTGCGCTCGTCACGGGTGATCCGCGCGGTCTCGCGTCCATGCATCGGCTTGTCCCCCTCGGTGTCCTGCCGCTCCCTCATGATGATCTCCATCACCGCATCCGAGCTGGTGCCCGCCGCGATATGGTGGCTCGCGAACTCCATGTCCCGGCCCGCCATCGTGGCCATGTTCATGATCCGCATCGTCCGGCCCTGCTCGGCCCGGCGCGCGGCGGCGACTGCGCCGGGATCGCCCGCCGCCTTGTCCTCCGCGCCGCCGGTCTCCTCGGCCTGGTCCTCGTCATCGGCGCCGGCAATGGCCTTCGCCTTGTCCTCTTCGTCAGCCATCTTGGGCTCCTCTCTCTTGGTGCGGGGACGCCCCGCGATCATGGCCATCACGGCCGCTTTCCCGGGGGTACGCCCCAGGCCTTTCGATGACGCCCGTAGATCGGCGGGCGCATGTGCATAGATCCGGTAGTCAAACCGCGCGGCGGCGGCGGCTTGCGTCGCGCCGTCGTAGGATGTCGCGAAGCCCATCTCGACCGCCGCGGCACCGTCCAGGACCGTCTCGGCCCGCATCACCGCGCGCGCCTCCTCGCGGGTCAGGCCCGACCGCGCGGCATAGATGTCGGCATAGGCGTTCGAAATCGTGCCGAGGATCTCGGCCTCTTTCTGATGATCAGCCTCGGTGCCACGCCCTTCGGTCCAGGGCGACGCGGGATCATGGATCAGCATCCAGGCGCCAAGCCGCATCACGATCTGGTCGCCCGCCATCGCGATCAGCGACGCGGCCGATGCCGCAACACCATCGACGACCACGGTGACCTTGCCCGGATGGTCAACCAGCATCGTGTAGATCGCCTGCCCCTCGGTCGCGACACCGCCACCCGAGTTGATCCGGACGGTCACGTCGCCGGTGATCTTCGACAGGGCCTCTCGCACCGTCCGCGCGGTGAAATAGTCCTCATCCCACCAGCTCGCGCCCACTGTCCCGTAAAGATGGATCTCACTGTCCATTCGGATCCTGTCCTTTCCCGCCCGCGCCACCCGCAGGCTCGTTCGTTTGGCCATGGCCGGCCGATCCCGGCTGGCCGGCGACCGCGTTGCGCGCGTCGCTGTCGAATTTCAGACCGGCCTTGTCGGCCGCCTCGGCATCGGCGATCTGCTCGCGCATCACATCGTCCGGATCGTCGCCAAGCTCGCGGATCACCTGCTGGCGCGCCGCGAAGCCCGACCGCACCTTGTCGCGCAAGGCGCCGATCTCGCGCGCCGGATCGATCAGCGGCCGAACCGGCGCCACCCAGTCGAGCGTCAGGCCACGTTTCGGGACAACGGCATTTTCCAGCGCCCATTCCTCGATGATCCAGCGCCCGATTGGCTGCATCATCTGCGGGATCAGCATCAGCCACTGCCAGGCGGCGATGGCCTGATCCATCTCGATCCGGCCGGCCTTGTAGCTCGTGAAATTCACGTTGCTCAGGTCGCCCGAGAGGGCCTCATAGGTGATGCCCATGCCGGCCGCGACCGTGCGCAGGACCGCCCGCGTGAACTCTTCATGTCCCGTCACCGCCGGCGGCTCGGCGAAGGTCACATCCTCGCCGGGCTTCAGCCGGCGGATCGTGCCCGGCACGATCGTGCCGCCAAGATCATCGACCTCGCCGGCCTTGCCGGACTGGCCGTCGCCGTCGTCGGTGACGAAGGCCGCGAAACAGGCGGCGATCTTTTGGCGCATCAGCTGCGCATCCTGCCCGTCGGCCAGGTCCTGCAACGCCAGGGCGACTGGCGCAAACCAGCTCACCCCCCGCATCTGCCCCGGCCGGTCCTGCCGGTAGACATGCAAGATGTCGGAAGCCGGAACCCGGTGCGACTGGAAGCTCTTGATCCAGCGCGCGTTCGATCCCGGATGCTCGTCGAAAAGCCAGTAGGCCACGCGCCGTCCGATCGCGTCATACTCGATCCCCTCGCGGATCTGCCCGCCCGCATCGGCGATCCCGGTTCGCGACGTGTCGATATAGTCGGCCTCGATCAGCTGCAGCTGCAGGGCCAGCGGCAGGCGGTCGCTCCTCAGCCGCTGGCGCCGCCGGATCAGCACCTCGCCCGCATCGATGACCGCATTCATCGCCAGACGCTGCAGCCCGAAGAGCGTATTGCGCCCGTCGGCATCGATCGCGGTCGTCAGCAGGTGATCCTGGATCACCTGGCTCAGCGCCGCCTGCTGGCTCGACGTGCCGCCCCGCACCTTCGGCAGGATCCCGGTGCCGACAACATTGCCCGCGATGACCGCCTGTGCCCGCGCCGCGAGCGGCGTGTTGCGGATCATGTCGCGGGCGATGAAGGCAAGACGCGCCCGCCGCACCGCCGCCGCATCCGCATCCGACGCCGTCGGCCGCCAGGATGACCCCCGCCGCCCCGCTTGGGCAGCATCATAGTTCATCACGACATTCAGCGCGGCCCGCGCCCGTGCGCGGCGCAAGGCCCGGTCCGGCGACAGGGCCGCCAGCGCACGTTCGAAGATGTTCATCGCTCAGAGGCCCTTTCCGTAGGTCGGCGTCAGATTGCGCGAGGCAGTCGCCGCGCCGCCCTGCGTCGCCAGAAGGCTGGCCGTGTGGGACCGTGCCGCGCGCAGCTCGAGCATCGAGCGATATTCGATCCGCTTGCCGTCATACTGGCTGACCAGCACACCCGAGGCGATCATCTGGTCCAGCCGGTCGAGATCGGCCTGCGTTACGCTCATATCCAGTTGCTCCTTGGCTCGATCCAGCCATCGGTCGGCTCATCCCGTCTGACCGCCGGTACTTTCGGCGCGTCAGGTGGCAGAGCCGGCTCGGCCAGGCTGACCGATGCGTCGAAAAGATCGGCTTGCGCCTCGGCCGGTGCCGCGCCCCGCTCGGCGGTCAGCCGCTCCCAGTCTTCCTCGGTCATCGCCGCCCAGCCCTTCAGCCGTGCCGCGACCTCCGCGTAATTTTCCGTGTCAAGCGCCTCGTTTCGCCGCCCCGGCTCGGCCAACTCCCATTGGCTGACGTTGACCCCCGACCGGCTGCGCTTCAGGACGCGCACCTCGGCGGTGATCATTCGGTAAAACTCGTCGCCGAGCGCCCGGGCGAAGGCGCAGAAACCCCGCGAAAGCGGGTCGTCCTTGGCCAGCCAGGCATAAAAGTCGGCCTTCAGCTGGCTCACGTTCACGAGCCAGGCGCGTCGGTCGCGCTTGCGGACCTTTCCGTCTTTGCGCACATCCTCGAACATCGGCTTGTAAAGCGGCCCCGACTGGGTCGAGGCGCCCTTGACGATGATCACCCGGTTCCACGGATGCCGCTTCGCCCAGGACCAGACGTCCGAGGTAAAGGCGCCGGCATCGATCGCCAGCATGTCGATCGGCAGCCTGAGCCCCCGCTCGGTTTTCCAGGTCCCCTTCAGCAGGCGATCGAGCGCCTCGCGGCATTCCTCGGTCCCGATATGATGCGGGATCACGATGTAGTCGATCGTCCAGCGCCGCCAGTTGCGCCCGAAGCATTTCAGATGGACCTCGGTCCGGTCCTGCTGGCAGTCAACGCCAGCGGTGAAGATAAAACCCGCCGCGGGCAGCACGCCGCGCTCCAGCACCTCGGCCACCGGCGCATTCTCGACCCGGTCCCTCAGCGCCTCCCAGTTCGGACCTTTCGAGGCCTGCTCGTAAGGCAGGCCCAGAACGTCGTTCCAGAAGACCTGCTCGGTCTCTGCCTCGACCGCCTGCGCGATCGCGGCCTCCGTCTCGCCGGTCAGGCTGAGCCGGGTCCAGCCCATCACCTGGGCATAGGCGACCGCGATCGAGGCCCAGTCCCGCTGCGGCGCATAGGCGCGCCACAGGTGAAACCCCGGATGGTCGCCGCGCGGGTTCGTGGCAACCCACTTGCCCAGACCGACGATGCGCTCCTTGTCACTGTGCCGGATCTCGCAGCCACAGGCGTCGCAGGAAAAGCAGGCCGCGTGCAGCCGCTCGGGGTCGATGTTCTTCTTCAGGTTTTCCCAGGTCAGGGGCGCCATGTTGCCGCAATGCGGGCATGGCACCTGGTAAAACCTCTGGTCGGACCGGGCGAAGGCCCGGCTGATCCGGCAGGTGCCGGAGATGAGCGGCGTCGAGACCCGCAGGATCTTTGCATCCTCGAATCCGTCCGCCCGGCTGACCGCCAGGGCGTCGGGGTCGCCCTTGTCGGTCATCTCGAATTTCGCCACGTCATCCATGATGACCAGGCGCCGCGTCGTCCCCGTCAGGTCGGTCGGTGACCCTGCCGACACGATTTTGAGCGACCCGTTTCGCGCCAGCGTCTCCTGGTTGAAGATCGCATCGACATTGTCGCCGCTGCGCCCGTCCCCGAAGATGTCGCGCAACGCTGGGGTTGCCCGCCGCATCGGGCCCCACTTGTTCAGCGCCCACTCCTTCGCCGCCGTCCCGGTCGGATGCACGACCAGTGCGTCGAGCGCGGTCGAACAGAACCAGGCCGCCAGCGTCGGCTGGATGATCGACACCGTCTTGCCCCACTGGGCCGACCCCCGGACCGTCACTTCCCGACAGGGATGCTCGGGCGACAGGACCTCGTGGATTTCCCGCAGGAATGGGAACCGCGCGATCCGGAACGGCCCCGGCATGGGCGAGCGATCGTCGAAGACGATGTTTGCCTCGCACCAGGCCGTGATATCGACCGGCGGCGGCGGCTGCATTTCCCGGGCCATGGCGCGCGCCACGACCAGGGCAGCTGGCGACAGGAACCCCATCAGATGTCGGCCTCGGCCTCGGTCCCGGTCAGATCGGCGACTGCCGCCTCACCAACCAGCCCATCGACCCTGTCTGACCGATGCGCCCGAAAGAGGTCCGTCAGGATCTTCCGCGCCGCCTTGAAATCGACCCCCAACTGGTCCGCGATCGCCCGCGCCCCGTCCCGCAGAAGTGTCTCGAAACCGGCAATCTCTGCCCGGATCGCCTTTGCCGTTTCCCTCTCGACCTCGCTTGCCAGGACATAGGCCCCGTCCGCGACCGCATTGTCGCGGCGAAGGCGGCGCAGTTCCTCATTCGCCTTGGCGAGCTTGACCAGTTCCATCTCGTCCGGATCAGTCAGCGGCAACCGGCTTTCGGGCCTGGGCGTCGCTGGCTCTTCCGGCTTCTCCGCCTGCAAGGCCCGGATCGCTCGCCGGGTTTCCAGCCCGTTGCCGAGCATCTGCCCCTTGTCGAGCTTCCGGCCAAGCGCGCTCGTGACCTTGTCGAGGTCAAACCGCCGCGACCGCCCTTCGCCCTGGTAGCACCCATCGAGCTTCCCCTCGCTCAGATACTGACTGATCCGGCCTTTCGACAGGTTCAGCGTATTTGCGAGTTCGGTGGCGGAAAGGTGTGACATGGCTCCCGTTTAGGCCCCTGTGCCAAGTTTAGCCCCGCAGGTTTAGGCTTTCAGTTTCGTTTAGCCGCAGAAAACCATCGCCCCTTGCCGCCCGTATAGGGTTGGGCGGCCGGAAGGACCCGAAGGGGGTGGTCAAGGCATGGCAAGTGGCGCGCCGTCTGGCCGACGCGCTGCCGATTTGCGCCTCTGCCCCTCGGGGCGCGAGAGGGCCGGGTATGCTTGGAGCTGGCTGTGGGAATCGAACCCACGCGCTCGTCCTCGAGGACCGAGGGGCAGCCACTGCAACCAGCCGAAAAGGAAGCGCCCGCGCGGGTTGATTCCCGGCGGGCGCAAATCTTCGATGTTTCGTGGTTACGTCAATCCCTTGAGATTGTCAACGCGCTCAATCCAACATAGCGACCATGATCTTGCGCGAAGCTTCGGACACGTGGTGGGTCGAGTAATCCAGAAACGCCTCCAACGCCTCTTCCCGACGGAACCATTCGCCTCTCGCGTGACACCGCGCAAATCTCGCGTGAAGCTTTCTCTCATGAGACCTTCCGGCCCCGTGCAGCATGAAGATCAGCTTGAGATCGAAAGGACATCCTGCCTGCAGCGTATTGATCCGGTCGCCGATCTTGCGGGCGTCGAGAATGGTCCCAATCTTGATCAGGTTGGTGCCGACGGCCGCCAGAAAGTACACCGCCGAAACACTATCTGCCGCAGCGCGAACGACCGATCTTTGCCCTGTCGAGATTGGCTGCGCGCCCTCCCGCTCGATCATGTCGTCCTCCGCGCTTTGGTGTGTTTTTTTGAACATACCACCCTCCGTTATTTCCGGTTCCATGGCTGCATCGGCGGCATCGCGTCCGACAGCTCATGGTCGGCGAAGGTCAGAAGCTGCAGGTCGCAGCGCAGGTCGCGAAGCGCGCCCCACCAGTCCAGGTAGCCGCGCCGCGCCGCCGCGATCTTGGCGGCCGAGGGCGCGTAGGTCACGGGGCAGGCCCGGACCTCGCGCGTCGTCATGCGCCCGCGGTGGCGATAGGTGATCGTCTGCACGACCTCGGTCTGGGCATGGAGCCCGTGCCTTGTGCCCTTCCAGTTGACCGGCACCACCTTCGGCCGCGCGCCGGGCATCCAGTCCGGCGCCATCCGGGCGCGCGCCAGCTCGGCCATGTAGATCGCCATCGGCAGGCCGCCCCTGGCCGAGGGCAGGTTCTGCAGGACGGCCGCCACCACCTCGGCATCCTCGTGCGGCAGGGACCGGCCGATCGAGGTGTCGATGCGAATGCCGCCCAGCTGCATCCGCTCCATCAGCACATACTCCATGCCGACGCCGGGCAGGCCGACCCCGCCCAGGGCCTTGTGCGGGTCCGTCTCGATCTGCGCCTTCTCGACGGCGAAGGCCCATTCGAGGATCTGTTGCACACCCAGCAGGCGCTTGGGCTTGCGGGCCACGGCGAGCGCCCTCATGCCGCCACCCCCGCGTCGCCATGGCCGCGCGCGGCGCGTTCGCGGGCGACGATCGCCTCGCAGCGGGCGCGGGCGGCCAGATACCGGCGCGCCCATTCGACTTCGTCGGCCCGGACGCCCAGCCCGGCGGCCTGGCGCTCCTCGACGATCTTCAGGCGCCGGTTGGCCTCGCCCGCCGCCTCGGCCACCATCTTGCGGGCCTGGTCGGAATAGGGCGGGGCTTTGCGGCGGGTGATGTAGTCCCAGACCTCGACCAGCTCGCCCGCCGCCATGGCGCGCGGCCCCTCGACCGAGCCGAACCAGCTGAGGAGCGCGGGCAGCTCTTCGAGCGGGCGGGGCTGCACCAGCTCGGCGAAGGCCACGAAGGTCGCGCGGTCCGGCCAGAGGTTGCGCGCCGAGCCCTGGCCCTTCGGGCGCAGCATGTCGGCCAGCGCGCGCAGCCGGTCCTCGGCCATATAGCCCAGCTCGTCGGCCAGCCCGTCCAGGAACTGGCGCTGCGCCGCCTCGTCCACCTCGCGGCGAAAGCGGAAGCCCAGGGGGTCGAGGAGGCACCGCCGCACCCTCGCCCGCTTCGTCTCCACTGGCCCGCTCTCTGGCCCGCTCTCTGGCCCCTCCGCCTGGCCGCCCGCCCGGTCTTCTTGCCCGTCCATCGCCGCCCGCTCCTTTTCCCCAGCCACTGCCCGCTCTCCGCTTTCCCGCCGCCCGCCGTCTCTCACCCCCGCAAAAGAGGTCTTGTCGTGTAATGTGATGTTCTGTCCTGTCTTGTAGGGCTCTCTCACCTCAAACCCATGAAATCTCGCTGCGATTTCACCGAGAGACGCCGAGATTTTCCCGCGATCTCTCTGAGATATCTCAGCGCTCTTGCACCTCGATTTCGCCCCCGCGGACGAGCGACACCACCGCCCCGACGCCCATCGAGGCGAGCCCCGAGGCCACGTTTTCCGACGTCACGTGCAGGCCCGACGCGATCAGCCATTCGGCGACGCGCGTGATCAGCATGTCGTCCGCCAGGAGCCGCGCCGGGCGCTTCGACTTCTCCATCTGCTGGCGGATTTTCCACTTGACGTTCGCGAGCCGCGCCGCGTCGCGGCCCATCTTACGGCCGTTCTTGCGGTTCCAGGCATAGACCGCCTGTTCCGCCACCACCCGGTGCCCAAGCCGGTTCTGAAGCCGCGCGCCGTCGTCACCCTCGACATGGCAGGTCGACCAGCCGTTCAGGACCTCGGCGCGGACCGCGCGCCATCCGGCCACGTCGGGCCCGAAGCCCGCGAGCCGCGCAAGCGCGACGTCATTGTCGGGCAGCGTGCCGCCCGGGTCCTGCTTGAAGGCCTCGCACCACAGAAGGACGGCGGTGAAGGCCGCCGCGCGGCCCGCCTCGCCGGCCACGCAGGCGTCGGCCGCGAACTGCGAGCCCAGAAGCCTGTGAAAATGCAGCGGAAACCAGTCCTGGTCCGCGATGGTCTCGCCCCATCTCAGCGGATAGACCCAGAAGTCCGTCACGCCGCCCTGTCCCTCGCCCATTCCGCCCCTTCCGCGCGGGTTGACCCGCGTCCGCCCTGACTGCTCGTCTCTCCGGCCTCGCGGACCAGAAGCGCCTTGACCTTCTCGACCACCAGCCCCCGCCGCCCGAACCGCAGGGCCTCGCTCACATAGCTCTCATTCAGGCCCAGGGCCTGCGACAACGCGGCGGCAGACGGCCAGGTTTGCCCGCACATCGTGATCGCATATCTGCCCCCCTCGATCGCTGGGCCGGCGGGCACGCTGGCCGGATCACCGGCTGGATCGCGGTACGCCGCGCGCATGGCGCGGTTCTCGGACGCCGCCTTGTGGCGCATCACCGCACTCATGATCCTTTCCTTGCCCGCGCGGCTGTTGCGCCGCAGGGTCTTGCCGATCAGCCCGTCGCTGAGGCCGAGCGCGACCTCGGCCGCCCGCATCGAGGGCCAGGAGAGGCCGGCGATGCTATAGGGCCGCGACCGGTGCGGATTGGGGCAGCGGGGCCCAAGACCTACGGTATCGGCCCGGTTTTCCGTGAGCGCCTTCCAGACGGCGGCGGCCGTCACGCCAAGCGCGACCCCGGCCTCGCGCGCCGAGGCATAGTCGACACCCCGGATCCTGACGGGGCAGGGTTCGATCTTCTGGCGGCCTGCCCCGATGCGGTGGGCGCGCCCAGCCTTGATCTGATTCGCGATATTCTGGGCCGTGCAGCCGAAATGCGCGGCGGCGGCCTGCAGGGTCGGATAGACCCGGCCATGGATTTCAATGTCACGGTAAAGCCGCTTGCCCATCACGCCGCCCTCAGCTGGTGCCAGCGCTGCTGGACCGCCGACATGGGCTTGCCCATCTGGCCGGCGAGCGCCGCGAGCGCGGGATACTTGCCCCGTGTCGCCATGACTGCCAGGTCCAGGACCGGGGTCCAGAACGGGTGCGGCGGCATCTCAGGCAGCGGCGGCATTTCCGGCTCGGGCGCCGGGGCAGCCTGCGTGGTGCGGCGGGCCTTCGTCCGCACGAACGTCTGCCGCCCAGCCAGCCCCAGCCGGCAGCGGATCGAATTGATCGAGCTGGCCCCCGCCAGTCCCAATTCGGCGGCAATGTGCGCGTGCGACGCCCCGGCTTCCCAGAGCGCGGTGAAGACGCGATCCTCGGCATCGGTCAGGCGCTTGCGCCGCATCCCGGTCATGCCGCCACCTCTTGCGGCCAGGGGTCGTAGTCGCCCGGCCGCTCCAGCCGCTGCCGGCAGGGGGCAATCCACTCGAAGCGCGTCTCGGCCGCAGGCTTCAGCACCCCGTCCCAGACCAGCCAGGCATAGGCCGTGGCCGACGCCCCATCGGCCGTCACCCGGCCCTTTTGCATTACCACCCGCTCGGAAAATTGCAGGACGCGGTTCGGCCGCCAGCGCCGGAACAGGCGGTCGTAGCGGCCCTTGCCTTCCAGGAAGGCCGTCCGCACGATCACCGCCACGCCATGGGTCGAGGTCTCGCGCGCACGCTTGATGAAGGCCTCGGCCAGGCGGAAGGGCGGGTTGGTGATCGTCCAGTCGAGCCGCAACAGGGGCTCGGGGAAAAGGAAGTCGCGGACCGGGTAGCCGACGCCATAATCATGCACGTCGCTCGCCTCGACCCCGCAGAAGTACTCGGCGAGCGGCCGTGCCATGTAGCCCCGATTCCCTTCCCGACCACTCCCCGAAGTACTACAGGCCGTCGGCGCATGTGCCGGCCCGCGCCTCGGCGAGGCGTCCCCCGGCAGCCTGTCGGCCGGGTTTTGCAGATGCTCGCAGAGCGCCCGCACCGCCCAGGGCGGCGTCGGGAAATCGTCCAGGCTGTCGTGCGGCTCTCTCCGGCGCTGCATGACGGCGGTCGAGCGGTTTTGTGCACCCCCGCTCATGGCCAGCCCCCGATCAGGGCCGCAATGGCCGCGAGCAAGAACAGGCCAGTGAGGACGGTTAGCCGCCGGCTGGCGCGGAGGCGGGCGGTGGCATGGGCGTAAATCCGGTTTGCAAGGGCCTGCAGCTCCCGCGCCTGTTCAAGGATTGCATCGGCCGCAAGGTCGTCCGGCTCCGCGACCCTCTGACCGCGCTTCAGCTCGTCGATCTCGGCCAGCAGTTCCTCGACGAACTCCCGCGTGAGCCTGACGTTTGCGCGCGACAGGCCGTAGGAGGTCAGCTTCTCGATCGCCGTCAGGTCGTCCCATTTCTTCGGCAGCGTGTCGGTCATTCCGGCCACCTCCGCCGGTAGACCGCAATCAGCGCCTCGACGGGCAGGCCGCAGCCCAGCCGTTCGGCCACACCCAAAAGCATCCGCTCGTCACAGCCCCAGGCCGGATCGTCGAACATGAGCCACGGCGCGCGTTCGGCCATCCACAGCCAGGCCGCCAGCCGGTCGGCCAGGATCAGCCAGTCCAGGTCGCTGCCCGACAGCTCGGCCACCGGGCAGATCGCGGCGCGGGCTTCCGCCTCTGCCTCGGCATGGGGGGCGGCGATGTCGGGCCGGGCCATCTTGAAAGGGGCCGGCAGGTCGCCGCAGCCCATCTCGCCCACATCATGCCAGAGCGCCTCGCGCACCAGATCGAGCGAGGGCGCGGGATGCAGCGCCAGGACCAGGCTTGCGACCGCCCACTGGTGCTGGGCGTTGGTCTCGCCCGTATGCGCCATGTCCGGGTCGGTATGCCAGCGCCGCACCAGGCCAGACCGGATCAGCTTGTAGGGGTTCATGCCGCACCCCCCTTCTGGATCCGGGGCCGCGCCACCCGGTGGGGGTTGGACAGGACGCGGCCCCGGCTGCGCCCCGTGATGGGCGCGCAGGGGAAAAAGGCGCGGCGGGCCGTGCCCCCGCCCGCCGCGCCAGGTGTGCGACCCCGCGACGGACCCCGGACAAAGGGCCGCGCGGTACGGGCCGCAGGCAGGACCGTGGCCCCGCAGGAAAGGCGGGCGGGACCGAAGCCCCGCCCCAGGTCCAACAGGGAGGAACGCGCTTGACCCCGCGCCGGGATGGGCCGAGAGGCAATCGGACAGGCAGGGCGCCCGCTGCGGCGGCCGACCGGAACGGGCTGCGGATTTGCAACGTTGCCGACTGGCCGCCCCGAAGGGTGTCGGGCGTATCCGCCGCTTGCTGCGTGAGTGCGGGGCCCGTCTTTCTCTATGGCCCTGCCCTGCCTGTCAAATTGCCCACTCATCCCTGGGCCTCGATCTCTGCAAGGAAATCCAGCAGGTCCTGCGTGGGGTGCACTTCCATGGTCACCTGACCGCAGCCACAGAAGCAGCGCACGACACGGACGGTGCCGATCGCCTCGACGCCTTTTTCCGCTCGGAGAACCAGGCCGCGGACACGCTCGGCGACGACGGGATGATCCTCCATCGCCTGCTCAATCCGGGCGACGCATGCCCACATCGGGCGGACGTCGAGCGCCAGGACCACATCCTCGCCACCGCCGTCCAACCCAAAACTTTGGTCCAAAACTTTTGCATCCGGCGCCCGATCGGTCATGCCCGCTCCTCCCACTCGGCCAGGAACCAGGCCACCGCCTGGGGAAAGGTCAGGAACACCAGCGCCACCGTGTCGCCCGACGCGCGGTGCGCGCCGTTCCACCAGTTGAGCGCGGTCTGGTAGCGGACGCCGAACAGCGCGGCCACCATCTCGGGGTCGCGGAAATTCGCCTGCAGCCAGCGCGCGAAGGCCGGCGCGAACCAGTCGCGGAACCCCTCGGCCGCCAGCGCCTGGTCGGCCCGGCCGCCACCGGCAACGGCCACAGGCCGGGGCTCTGCCCCAGAATTTTGGGCCAAAACATTTGACCGGGACTTTTGAGTGGCCGCCATGCCACCCTCAGGCCGTGGAGAGTGCAGCGGATGAAAGGACCGGGGGGACGTCGCGTTCATGCGGCGTCCTCTCGCGCGTCGGGGGCCGGGGTCGTCACATCGCGGTCCGGCGCAGGCAGCAGCTCGCGCGGAAAGAAATCATCGGCCGTCAGGCAGATGTCATGCTGCGCGCCCAACGCCATGATCCGCGCCTTGTCCTCGTCCGGGATCGAGCCGCGCTCGCCCCAGCTGCCCACGGTCGACGTCGGCCGCTCCATCAAGCGAGCCAGCGCCCGCACGCCGCCGAACCTCTGAATGATCTTCTGCGCATAGTTCATGACCGCGTTTGTGCGCGAAATGCGTACGACAATCAAGCGCAATTTGCGGACGGACAGATTTGCCCCCCCGCGCGCAGGATGCGCACATGACTTTTCCTGATATTCCCCACCGCCTGAAGGCGCTGCGCGAGGCCGCCGGCCTCTCCATCCGCGCACTCGCCGCCGAGCTCGGCATGTCCTCTTCGGGCTATGCTCATTATGAGACCCCGGCCCGTTTCAAGGATGCCTATCTGCCGATGCAGATGGCCCAGGATCTGGCTAGGATCTTGGCGGCGCACGGCGTCAGCCCGGACGACGTGATGGCCCTGGCCGGCAGCGCAGCCCCGGCAAGCATGCGCCCTCGACCGACGCCTGGCCTTTCCGAGGATGCCGCCCGGCCATGGGTGCCACAGGCCAGCCGGCGCGATGCCGTCGACGTGCTGATCAGGGCGCTGGCGCCAGGCGCGCTCAACCCCGGCACATTTGAGATGTCTCGCGCGATACCCGCATTCGGCCTGCTGAAGGGCGACATCGTTATCGTCGATCGCAAGCGCCTGCCGGTCGCGGGTGAGGTAGCACTGGCCAACGCGCGCACCGACGATGGCCTGATGTCGACCATTGTCGGCCGCTTCCTTCCGCCGCTGCTTTTCACCGCGGAAAGCCTGACGGACGGCTCAATTTATGACGTCACCGCCGGCGACGTCGCGGTCTATCACCCGATCCTGGCGAGCTTCCGGACACACGAGACCCACGACGGCCCCACCAAAGCGGGATCACCTCTGGGCCACCTCGGCGGACCAGTAGGTCCCGTCGTAGGTCGCCTTGCAGGCAAAGTCCGCCCAGACGAGCGCGCCGAAGCCGTTGCGGGCGCGAGCCTTGAACCGGAAGGCCCGCGCATTTTCTGAGCCCCCGGGTTCCTGCAGCCACTGTCCGTAGGGCTCGGCGTCGAACCCCGACGGGTCCGCCAGGCGGCTCTTCGTCTCGTTCTCGCACCTGATCATGGCACCCTGCAGCCGCTCCGCCGCGACCTCGGCCGGGGACTTCTGGCGCGCCGGCCCGAAGACCATGTAGCCACCGATCGCCAGCAACAGGATCAGCGGCACGAGGCAACCGGCCCGGCTCCCAGCCTTCATCGCCATTCGCCCTCCCAAGGTCCAGACGCAACGCATGGTGCCGTCCGCACGCGCCACGTCAAGGGCGCGAATCGCCCTGTCCGCCACATGCGCGCGGTGTCCGCATTTTGCGTTTGACTTTATGTCCGCATGATGCGAACACTCGGCCCCATCAAACCGATGGAGGCTCCCATGTGGCGCAAGCCCTTCGACCCCGCCGACCCCCGCCAGGTCATCGCCCTCTTCGCCCTGACCCTTGGGGCGCTCGCCCTGGCGATGATCACGGCCGATGTGCTGATCCCGGCGCTGGTGCGCTGGCAGCTGGGGGTCGGGCAATGATGATCCTCGACGGCACGCTGCCCGCGACGCTCGCCTGCCTCGCGGCGATCACCGACCCGGGGCAGCGGCTCCGCATCTTCACCGGCGCCATCATCAAGCGGGGCGGCACCATCATCCTGCCGCCCGACGCGGGCGATGCGCAGGACCACTGGGGCCCGCACGTTGTCGAATTTTCGCTGCACGGCATCCTCGGCACCGGCGCGACGCCGTCCGAGGCGCTGGCCGAATGGACAAAATGCGCGACCCGCCAGGTCGAGGCCGAACGCATCGTCCGCGAAGCGACCGCCCCGCCCGAGGATCTGCAGGAGGCCTGCCTTCTGGTCCGCACCCGCTCGCGCGACCCCGCCGCGATCGACCAGGGCCGCCGCCTGCAGGCCGCGCTGGCGATGGGGATGCAGTGATGCAGGAACAGGAGCTTTCCACCCTCGCCCTGACCGGCGGCTACCCGCTGGGCCGCGCCATCGTCATTGTCGAGAACGGTGAACCGTGGGTCACGGCCTTCATCCTCGACAAAGGGGACAGGTTGCTGCGGCTCCATTTCCACGATGCCGGCGAAATCATCATCGAAACCGGCAGGACTCCGTTTCTGGAGATAGATTCCGCCTCCCTGCGCCTGATCCGCGATCTGGCCGAGGAAGGCCGCGACCTGGCCGCCGACCTCGCCCGATGCCGCGGCGACTTCGTTCACCTCGTTACCCACCCCCGGCCCATCGACCTGCACGAGACGCTGGCATGACCCGGCTTACCCGCTTCTGGATGGTCTGCCGCGCGCCCACCCACCCAGGCTCGCAGACCCGACCCGTCGAGCGCTACCCGAGCCTCGCGGATGCGCGCGCCGCCGCCAGGCGCATCGCCCTGACCGGCGGCGCGGCCTTCGTCATCCTCGAAACCGTCGAGATCGTCG
>CAMFIX010000002.1 GCA_945952425.1 uncultured Pseudorhodobacter sp.
GGGGGGGGGGGGTTCGTCGCGGGGGGGGGGGGGGGAGGGCGGGGGGGCTTCGGGCCGGGCGAGGTGCTGGAGACGGGCGGGCTTTCGGGCGTGCGGCTTTACGAGCCGGGGGCGCTGACGTTGGTCGTGGGTGCCGGGACGCCCCTGGGGGAGGTCGAGGCGCTTTTGGCGGGCGAAGGGCAGCGGCTGGCGTTCGAGCCGCCGGACATGCGGGCCTGTCTGGGGCGGCAGGGGGCTTCGACCATCGGCGGGGTGGTGGCGATGAATGCCGCGGGGCCGCGGCGGATGCAGGTCGGCGCTGCGCGGGATCATCTTTTGGGGGTGCGCTTCGTCGATGGGCGGGGGGATATGGTCCGCTCGGGCGGGCGGGTGATGAAGAATGTGACGGGCTTGGACCTCTGTCGCTTGATGGCGGGGTCTCAGGGGTGTCTTGGGGTGCTGACCGAAGTCGCGCTGAAGGTGCAGGCGCGGCCCGAGGCGGTGGTGACCCTGGCGGGGCCGGAGCGCGGGGCGGCGGGGCTGGCGTGTTTGCGCCGCGCCTTGGGCTCGCCCTTCGACATTTCGGGGGCGGCGATGGGGGCTTTCGGCTGTTGGGTTCGGATCGAGGGCATGGCGGGCTCGGTCGCCTATCGCGCCGGGCGGCTGAAGGAATTGCTTCCGGGCTGGGAAGAGGTGGCCGCCGATTGGGCGGTGGTGCGGGATGCGCCGGTGCGCGGCGAGGAGATCTGGCGGCTCTCTTGCGTGCCGACCGAGGCTTGGGGCTTTGCACAAAGGTTGCCGGGGGCGGAACTGGCTTTCGACTGGGCGGGGGGGCTGGTCTGGGTCGGCTGTGCGGCTGGGGCCCCGGTGCGGGAGGCCCTGCAGGGGCGTGGCCATGCGACGATGCTGAAGGGAGAGGGCCGGGCCTGGGGCGCCGAGGCGGCCGGGGTGGCGCGGCTGGCGGCGGGGGTGAAGGCGCAGTTCGACCCGCGCGGGGTCTTCAACCCGGGAGGGATGGTTTAGGTGCAGACGTTCTTCACGCCCGACCAGCTGGCCGATCCGCTGAACGCCAAGGCCAACAAGATCCTGCGGGCCTGTGTGCATTGCGGGCTTTGCCAGGCGACTTGCCCGACGTTTCAAGTGCTGGGCGACGAGCTCGACAGCCCGCGGGGGCGGATTTACCTGATCAAGGAGATGCTGGAGCAGGGCAAGCCCGCCGATGCCCGCACGGTCAAGCATCTGGACCGCTGCCTGGGGTGCCTTTCCTGCACGACGACCTGCCCCTCGGGCGTGGATTACGCCCATCTGATCGAGCTGGCGCGGGGGCATGTCGAGGCGACGTATCGCAAGCCCTTGGGGGAGCGGCTGCTGCGGGGGCTGTTGTTGCGGGTGCTGCCCTATCCGGGGCGGTTCCGGCTGGCCTTGTTCGGGGCGGGGCTGGTGCGGCCGTTTGCGGGGCTCTTGCCGGGGCGGTTGAAGGGGATGGTGGCGCTGGCGCCGCGGCGGCTGCCGGCGCTGAGCCGTGCGGAAGACCCGCAGACCTATGCCGTGCCCGCACGCAAGATGCGGGTGGCGCTGCTGACCGGCTGCGCGCAGAAGGCGCTGGACCCCGAGATCAACGCGGCGGCGATCCGGCTTCTGACGCGGCTGGGGGCGGAGGTCGTGATCCCTGAGGGCAGCGCCTGTTGCGGCGCGCTTCCCCTGCATATGGGGGCCGAGGCGCGGGCGAAGGCCTTGGCCCAGGCGCAGGTGCGCGCCGTGATGGCAGAGCACCGGCGCGAGGCCTTGGATGCGCTGGTCGTCACCACCTCGGGCTGCGGGACGACGGTGAAGGATTATGGCGCTTTGCTGGGGACTGAGGACGCGGCCACGGTGGCGGGGCTGGCGAAGGATGTGACCGAGGTCGTGGCCGCCCTGGGTCTGCCCGCGGGGCGGGGGGGCCTGCGGGTCGCCTATCACGCCGCCTGTTCGCTGCAGCACGGGCAGAAGATCAAGACCCTTCCGAAAGAGCTTTTGACCCGCGCGGGGTTCGAGGTCGTGGAACCCGCCGACGCCCATCTGTGTTGTGGATCGGCAGGCACCTACAACCTCTTGCAGCCCGAGATTTCCGGCGAGCTTCGTCGGCGCAAGGTCGAAACCCTGATGGCGCGCAAGCCAGTGGTGATCGCGGCGGGGAACCTGGGCTGCATGGTGCAGATCGGGCAGGAGGCCGGGGTTCCCGTGGTGCATACCGTGGGTCTTCTGGATTGGGCGACCGGGGGGCCGCTGCCAAAGGGTCTGGAAGGTGCCGCAATTCCGCCCCTTCGCCCCGTTAGCGAGGGCCAAACCGCCCCGAGGTGACCGATGCGTGCGCTTGCTCTTCTTCTGATGCTCTCCCTTCCGGCCGCGGCCGAGACGCCGCTGGTCTCGCTGCAGACGATGAACGACAGCAAGGGGTGGGAGGCGGTGGGCAAGCTGATCCTGGGCGACCGGGGGTTCTGCACCGGGGCGCTGATCTCGCCGCAGCTGGTGCTGACCGCGGCGCATTGCCTGTTCGACAAGGAGACCGGCGCGCGGCTGAAGCCGGAGGAGATCAAGTTCCTGGCGGGTTGGCAGAATGGCCGGGCCGAAGCGTACCGTGGCGTGACCCAGGCCGTGGCGCATCCCGATTATGCCTATGGCGGCGAGGATGCCCTGGACCGCGTCTCGGACGACGTGGCGCTGATCGAGCTGGACCAGCCGATCCTGCTGCCCGGGGTCAAGCCCTTTGCCGTGGGCGCCGCGCCGGTGGCGGGGGAGGATGTGGGGGGGGTGTCCTATGCGCAAGAGCGCGCCGATGCGCCCTCGCTGCAGCGCGATTGCAAGGTGATGGACAAGCAGGAGGGCATCCTGGTGATGACCTGCGACGTCGATTTCGGCTCGTCGGGGGCGCCGGTGTTTCGCATCGGGCCCAATGGCCCCGAGATCGTCTCGGTCGTCTCGGCCAAGGCCGAGATGCAGGGGCAGAAGGTGGCTTTGGGCTCGGGCCTGGACGTGCCGCTGAAGGTGCTGACCAAGGCGCTGAAAGAGCAGGACCACCGGCCGGGCAATGTGATGGTGCTCTCGGGGGGGCAGGCCAGCGGCTCGGCGAAATTCGTGAAACCCGAGGCGACCGACACCCCTTGAAAGGGGTTTTCCGGCTTCCCAAGTGATGAGTGCCGGATGCCCGAACGGGGTCCGGCAGACCGCCCGTCCCGTGTGGGAGGGCCCCATATCATCGCTTGAAGAGGATGCCATGCAAGCTTTCGACCTTTCGCCGCTGTACCGTGCCGCCGTCGGTTTCGACCGGATGGCCGACCTGATGGACCGTGTTGCCGCCGATGTCGCGCAGCCGACCTATCCGCCCTACAATATCGAGAAGACCGCCGAGGATGCCTATCGCATCTCGATCGCCGTGGCCGGCTTCTCGCCCGAGGATCTGTCGGTCGAGGTGAAGGACGGCGGGCTTTACGTGAGCGCCAAGCGGGCGCCGGAGACCCAGGCCAAGACCTATCTGCACCGCGGCATCGCGACCCGCGCCTTCGAGCGCCGCTTCGCCTTGGCCGATCATGTGCGCGTGACCGGCGCGGTGCATGAGAACGGCATGCTGCACATCGACCTCGCGCGCGAGACGCCCGAGGCGCTGAAGCCCCGCCGGATCGAGATCGGCTCGGCGGCGCCCAAGGCGCTGGAGGCCAAGCCGGAAGCCCTGCACGCCTGAGGGCGGGTGGGCTGCAAGGCTAGGAGGGTTTCACACCCTCCCAGACCCTCCCGTGGAGTATTTGAGCAAGTATGAAAGGGGTGCCGTCGGGCGCCCCTTTTGGTTTTGCGCTGCGGGCAAAAGAAAACCGGAGGCGGGGGGACATCCGCCTCCAGAGATGGTGCTGAAAAGGGTTTTTGGGGTCCTGCTCGTTGGTCTCTTTGCCCCGGGAAAGTGGGAGGCCCAGGAAAATCCGGGCCCCGGGGAAGGGCGTTACGAGATCAGCCCGTCGTAGATGCCATAGGCGCCGCCGCGGGTTTGCAGTTCTTGGAACTTGCCCTGCGCCTGGGCGTAGGAAGCGATGGCCTGGTAGGTGCCGGGGCCGAAGTTGCCGTCGATCCCGCCGCGGTAATAGCCGTAGTTCGCAAGGGTGGCCTGGATGCGCAGACGCTCGTTGCGGGAGTAGGTGTTGAAGGCCAAGGCGGCGGGGGTGTTGTAGACGGAAGGCGCCGGTTGATAGACGGGCGGCTGGTAGACCGGCTGCTGATAGACCGGCGGCTGGTAGACGGGGGGCTGATAGACGGGCGGCCGCGGCGGCACGTAGACCGGCTGGGGCTGCGGCTGGGCATGGGCGCGGCGGTTCCAGTCCTGGATCAGGGCGCCGGCGATCAGGGCGGTCACGACACCCTTGGTGAAGTTTTGCTCGTTCTTGCCCCAGGCGAGCGCCGGGGCGGCGGGAAGGGCCAGGGCGGCGACCAGCGTCGCGGCGACGGCTTTGGTTTTCAGGGTCGACATCAGGGGCAGCATGTCAGGGTTCCTTTCGCGATCGGTGGAGATCATTCGGGAGGGCCGGTTTGGCCTTGCGATGAACCAGACATGGGGCAGGGGGCGAAGTTAGACAAAAACGGCGGGTTGATAGGCGATAACAAAGGGTCAAGTTGCTGGAATCGTTATCAAAAGGAAAAGGCCCCCAGCGAGGGGGCCTTTGAGATTGTGCAGGGGTCTTCGCGGCTGCGGGCGCGCTTAGACCGAAAGGCAGATGTATTTCATCTCGAGGTAGTCTTCGATCCCGTGATGCGAGCCCTCGCGGCCGAGGCCCGATTGCTTGACGCCGCCGAAGGGGGCGACCTCGGTCGAGATGAGGCCGGTGTTCACGCCGACCATGCCGTATTCCAGCTGTTCCTGGACGCGGGTGATGCGGCCGATGTCGCGGGAGTAGAAGTAGGAGGCCAGGCCGAAGATCGTGTCGTTGGCGCGGGCGATGATCTCTTCCTCGGTTTCGAACTTGAAGAGGGGGGCGAGGGGGCCGAAGGTTTCCTCGGTGGCGACTTTCGCGGTGGGCAGGACGCCGGTCACGACGGTCGGTTCGAAGAACGTGCCGCCGAGCGCATGGCGCTTGCCGCCGGTGACGATCTTGCCGCCCGAGGCCAGGACGTCGGCGATGTGTTCCTCGACTTTGGCCACGGCCTCCTCGTTGATGAGGGGGCCGGTGGTGGTGCCCGCCTTCAGCCCGTCGCCGATGGCGAGCTTTTGGACGGCGGCCGAGAGTTTCTCGGCGAAGGCGTCATAGACACCCGCCTGGACGTAGATACGATTCGCGCAGACGCAGGTCTGGCCATTGTTGCGGAACTTGGAAATCATCGCGCCTTCGACGGCCTTGTCGAGGTCGGCGTCGTCGAAGACGATGAAGGGGGCATTGCCGCCCAGCTCCATCGAGCATTTCAGCACCTGATCGGCGGCCTGGCGCAGGAGGATGCGGCCGACCTCCGTGCTGCCTGTGAAGGTCAGTTTCTTGACCCGGGGGTTCTCGCAGAACTCTTTGCCGATGTCGGAGGCGCGCTTGGAGGTGATGACCGAGAAGACGCCTGCGGGGACGCCGGCACGCTCGGCCAGGACGGCGAGCGCGATGGCCGAGAGGGGCGTTTCAGCCGCGGGGCGGGCGACGAAGCCGCAACCGGCGGCCAAGGCGGGGGCCGCCTTGCGGGCGATCATCGCGTTGGGGAAGTTCCAGGGGGTGATCGAGCAGGCCACGCCGATGGGCTGCTTGATGACCGTGATGCGCTTGTCGCGCTGATGGCCGGGGATGGTCTCGCCGTAGATGCGCTTGGCCTCTTCGCCGAACCATTCGATATAGGAGGCGCCGTAAGCGCATTCGCCCTTGGCTTCGGCGACGGGCTTGCCCTGTTCGGCGGTCAGGATCGTGCCGAGGTCGTCGAGGTTGGCCATGCAGAGGTCGAACCACTTGCGCAGCACGGCGGCGCGCTCCTTGCCGGTTTGGGCGGCCCAGGCGTGGCGGGCCTTGTCGGCGGCCTCGATGGCGCGGGCGGCGTCTTCGCGGGTCAGGTCGGGGACATGGGCGATGACGTCGCCCCGCGCCGGGTTGGTGACGGGAAAGGTCTTGCCGTCGGCGGCGTCGATCCACTGGCCCGCGACATAGGCCTTGTTCGGCAGAAGCGACGCATCCTTGAGCAGGGCGCGCAGGTCGGTGACTTGGTCGAGCATATGGGCCTCCTATGGGATGGAATTGCTTTGCCGGAGCGGCGGGGGTTTGTCCAAGTTTACACGCAGGCTGGACTTATGGAATGGGGGAGGCTGGTCTTGTGGCCGGGCGCTGGAGGGGTTTCACACCCCTCCAGACGCCGCATCGGTCATCGCTCGAACCAATGGCGCAATGACCGATGCACGTCGGATATTTATGGACCAATGAAATCAGGGGCGGAGCCAGTCGGGCTCGCGGGTGACCTGATCGACGCCGGCGAATTGGGCGAGGCGGGCGAGTTCGGCGTCGAGTTTCTCGGCGCGGAGCTTGGTCAGGCGCTGGCCGGGCTCCATCCAGAGGGCGCGCAGGTGCAGCGCGTTCTGGTCGCGAATGGCCTTGGCGTCGAGGCGGGCGATGAGGCTGGCGCCTTCGAGGACGGGGAAGACGTAATAGCCGTATTGGCGCTTGGCCTCGGGGACGAAGACCTCGATCCGGTAGCGGAAGCCGAAGAGGAATTCGGCGCGGTCGCGGTCTCTGAGCGCGGGGTCGAAGGGGTTGAGGATGCGGATGCGCGAAGGGGGCTCGGGGGCGTCGAGGGTCAGGGTCTCGGGGCGGGCGAGGGATTTGCGGGTCTGGCCGTCGGCGCCTTGCAGGGTGACGGGGACGACCTCGCCGCGTTTGAGGGCGCCTTCGGCCCAGGCCTTGGCCTCGGGCGGGGTGATGATGTGCCAGAAGGCGCGGAGTTCGCCGGGGTCGGCGAAGGAGAGGCGGGTCAGCGCCGCGCGGCAGGACCAGTCGATGAGCGCCGCGCGGTCGCCCTGGGGGTGGAGGTGTTCGGCGGGGATGACGCGCTCGGCCAGGTCATAGACCTTGCGGAAGGCCTCGCGCCTTGTGATCGCGAGCTTGCCCGTCATCCAGAGCCATTCCAGCGCGGTCTTGGACGGTTTCCAGTCCCACCAGCCGCCCTTGCCGCCCTCCTCCCCCTCGCCGACATCCGAGACCGACAGCGGCCCCTCGTCGCGGATGCGGGCCAGGATCGTGTCGAACTGTTCCTTGAAGCCGGGGCGGAACCAGGTCGTCCATTTCTCGGCCAGGCGGGTTTCGGAGGCGGCGAAGCGGTGGTGCCAATGCGGGTGGAAGGCGGTCGGGATGATCGAGGCGTCGTGGGTCCAGTGTTCGAAAAGGGTGCGGCTTGCCAGGAGCTTGTCGAGCGTCTCGGGCCGATAGGCGTTGCGCCGCGACCACAGGATCATCTGATGCGCCCGGGCCACCGTGTTGATGCTGTCGACCTGGACGAAGCCCAGGCGGTGGATCAGGTCGCCGATCTGGGCGGGTTTGGCGGGGCCGGTGGGCGTCTCGGCCAGGGCATGGGCGTCGAGGAACAGGCGGCGGGCGCGGGCATTGTCGATCAGGGTCATGGATGGGCCCTGTTCAAGGATGTCTGGCGCGGAAGGCGGAAAGCTCGGCCGCCGTCGGGCTTTGGCCGCAGAAGATCAGCACGTAATCGGGGATGCGGGCCAGGCGCTCGGGCCGGGGTTCTTCGGTGCGCATCGAGATATAGCCGACCTGCGTCAGGTAAAGCGCGCGGGCCCGGGTCTCGGCCTCGCGCTCGGGGAAGGCGTGGCGGCGGAAGAGCCGGGCGAGGGCGGCGATGCGCGTCTCGTCGCTGTGGGCGAGGGTGCGGGCGAGGGCGGGGTCGGTCAGCGCCCAGGTGCGGATGGCGAATTCCAGGCGGCTGTCGAAGAGGGCGGGCGTGATCCAGAGGTCGCAGATCGCCAGCATCGCTTCGGCGATGGTCTGGCTCGGCGCCTCGGCCCGAGCGACGAGCTGGGCGGTGTTGCGGCTTTCCCAGCGCGCGATGAGGCCGTTGAGAAGCGCGTCGCGGTCGGGGAAGTGCCAGTAGAAGGAGGTGCGCGAGAGACCGAGCCGGGCGGCCAAGGGCATGACCTTGACGGCCTCGACCCCGCCTTCGACCAGCAGGTCATAGGCGGCATCCAGCCAGAGTTCAGGCGTCCCGCGCCAGCCTTTGTCGGGTTTGGTGTCCATGGGGGGACACTAGGCGGCGGGGATTGGGGGGGCAAGGGGCTTGCCAGCCCAGGTCCGGGATGTGAGTCTGTCCGCCGGAGGAGGGCGACATGACCGACGATCCGATCTATTTCTATTCGCAAGTCGAGGCGTTTTCCGAGTTTTCAAACTTTGCGCCCTTTGGAATCGCGATGGAAGGCCTGTGGTGGCCGACTGTCGAACATTACTTTCAGGCGCAGAAGTTCCATGACGCCGAATGGCGTGAGAAGATCCGCCGTGCCTCTGGCCCGAAGGAGGCCAAGCGCCTTGGCATGACGCGCAAACTTCCCCTCCGCCAGGATTGGGAAGAGGTGAAGGAGGCGATCATGCTATCCGCCGTCCGCGCCAAGTTTTCAACTCATCCGGACCTGCGGGAGCTGCTTGTCTCGACCGGGACGCGCCCGCTGGTCGAGGCGGCGCCCATGGATGGCTATTGGGGATCGGGACCGGATGGGACAGGTTTGAACCGGCTGGGACATATCCTGATGGAGGTTAGGGCAAGGCTATCGACCAGGGGCGAAGTCATCCCCAACTGAAAACTTGACAGGTGTGTCAGTTTCCCTATCCTGCCGGAAACCGGAGGCGCACCCATGTCGAACGATCCCCTTCTCCAGCCTTATCAGCTGAAACACCTCACCCTTCGCAACCGCATCATGACGACCAGCCACGAGCCGGCCTACCCCGAGGATGGGATGCCGAAGGATCGTTACAGGCTCTATCACCTGGAACGCGCCAGGGCGGGGGTGGCGATGGTGATGACGGCGGGGTCGGCGGCGGTGTCGAAAGACTCGCCCCCGGTCTTCAACAACGTCCTGGCCTATAAGGACGAGGTCGTGCCGTGGATGAAGCGCATCGCGGATGACTGCCACGAGGCCGGCGCCGCCGTGATGATCCAGCTGACCCACCTTGGCCGTCGCACGCGCTGGGACAAAGGCGATTGGTTGCCGACGCTGGGCGCCTCGCACTCCCGCGAACCCTCGCACCGCGCCTTCCCCAAGCGGATCGAGGATTGGGATATCACCCGCGTCATCAAGGACTTCGCCGATGCCTGCGAGCGGATGAAGGAGGCGGGGCTCGATGGGGTCGAGTTCGAGTGCTATGGGCACCTGCTGGATCAGTTCATGTCGCCGCACACCAACGACCTTGAGGCGCCCTATGGCGGCAGTCTGGAGAACCGCGCGCGCTTTGTGCTGGAGGTGCTGCAGGCCTGCCGCGACCGGGTGGGGCCGAACTTCCTGCTGGGGATGCGCTATACGGCGGATGAGGTCGAAGGCGGCATCAGTGCCGACGAAGGCATCGCCATCGGCAAGCTCTTCCGCGACAGTGGCAATGTCGATTTCCTGAACATCATCCGCGGCCGCATCCATACCGATGCGGCGATGACCGACGTGATCCCGATACACGGCATGCGCAGCGCGCCGCATCTGGATTTCGCCGGGCGGATGAAGGCCGAGGTCGGGATGCCGACCTTCCACGCCAGCCGCATTCCTGACGTGGCGACGGCGCGGCACGCGGTGGCTTCGGGCCAGCTGGATATGGTGGGCATGACGCGGGCCCATATGGCCGACCCTCATGTGGTGAAGAAGATCGCCGAGGGGCGCGAGGATGACATCCGCCCCTGCGTGGGGGCGACCTATTGCCTCGACCGGATCTACCAGGGCGGCATGGCGCTTTGCATCCACAACCCGGCCACGGGGCGCGAGGCGACCGAGCATCACGTCGTGCCGAAAGCGCCCGCGCAGAAGAAGGTTGTCGTGATCGGCGCGGGCGCGGGCGGCCTCGAAGCCGCCCGGGTCGCGGCCGAGCGTGGCCACAAGGTCGTGGTCTTCGAGGCGGCGGACCAGGCGGGCGGCCAGGTGCGGCTCTTGGCGCAGACCAAGCGCCGGGCCGAGATGATCGGCATCATCGACTGGCGCATGGCGCAATGCGCCGCCATGGGGGTCGAGTTCCGCTTCAACACCTGGGCCGAGGCCGAGGATGTGACCGCGCTGAACCCCGATGTGGTGATCGTGGCGACGGGCGGCATGGCGCAGAAGGACATCCTGGCCTTCGGGAACGAGCTGACGGTCAGCTCCTGGGATATCCTATCGGGCGATGTGAAGCCGGGGACGAATGTGCTGCTCTATGACGATGCGGGCGACCATACGGCGCTTCAGGTCGCGCAAAAGCTGGCCGAGGCGGGTGTGACGGCCGAGGTGATGACGCCGGACCGCACCTTTGCGCCGGATGTCATGGCGATGAACCTGGTGCCCTATATGCGGGCGATCCAGGGGAAGGATGTGACCTTTACCGTGACCTACCGCCTGACCGGGGTCGAAAAGGACGGCAACCGCATCAAGGCCACGGTGGACAGCGATTACGCGAAACTGGGGATCGAAAAGCACTATGACCAGGTTATCGTGAACCACGGCACCCTGCCGCTGGACGAGCTTTACTTCGCGCTGAAGCCGCTGTCGGAAAACCTCGGCGCCGTGGATTACGAGGCGCTGATCGCCCATCAGCCGCAAGCGTTGAACGGCGGCCCCAAGGGCTTTCGGCTTTACCGCATCGGCGATGCGGTCGAGGCGCGCAACATCCATGCCGCGATCTATGACGCGCTGAGGCTGCTCTCGGCCGTCTGACGCGCTGGCGCCCCGCGACAAGGGGCGCCATTTCCTTCGATTTCTTCGGGAACCCCCCGGTTTTTTGACGCTCCGTTAACGCCGCAGCCACGCAATGGGGACGTGGGATGTGGACGATGGCCGGAAAAGGTCAACAGGGGTGGTCAAGATGGAAGAGGTCGCCGAAAGCGCTCTGCGCGTGACGATTGCGCCGGGACGGGGGCGCGCGATGCTGGCGCGCGACGTGCTGGCCCGGGCCTTCGGGCTGGAGGGGGCGGAGGCCGAGCGGCTCTTGGCGCGGGGCGGCACGCTCAGCGGCAGGGCGCCCTCGCTGGCGCTGTTGCGGCTTTTGGGGGTGCAGGCCGATCTGTCGACCGAGGCGCCGCGCTTCGACCTGTCGCTGCGTCTGGGCGATCCGGAGGTCGAGGGGCCAGCGGGGATCGTGCTGGAAGACCTGCCGCAAGAGGCCGCTCAGGCCACCGCCCGCGCCCTGCGGGGCGATGGCGTGCAGGTGACGCTGGCGCCGCATCTGGGCGCGCTTTACGACGTTTTCGCCCCGGCGCGCGGCCCGCTGCCCGAGGCGCTGCGCCAGTATCTGAAGCTGCTCGGCGCTGGCGAGACCGAGGGGCCGGCGCTGGTCGCGGGGCTGGAGGCGCAGGTGGCGCGGCTGGTGACCGCGCGCTTCCGGGCGCTGGGGCTGATCGCGGTGCACCAGGCCTTTCAGCGCTTCGACCTCTGGGTCACCGGGTCGGGACGGCTGAGCCTGCGCGAGGCGGCCGATTTCCTGGCGGCGCGGGGGATGGGCGACCCGGGTGCGCTGGCGCGGGGCGTGCGGGTGGAGCGCGGGCTGACGCGCGCGGCCGCCCGGCAATTCCTGAACGATTACCGCCACATCGGCCTGCCCGCCCGGCTGACCTTGTGCGGCATGCCCGCCTGATTGCGTAAAATGCCGGGAGTTAAAGAAATCTTGACCGGCATGGGGCAGACTGGCTCTCGGGTGTGAAATATCTGGGTGTGTGGTCATGGCCGGCAATGGGAATGCCGCGCCCATCATCATCAAGCGAAAGAAAGTCATCGCAGGCGGGGGCCACCACGGGGGTGCGTGGAAGGTTGCCTATGCGGACTTCGTGACGGCCATGATGGCCTTCTTCCTCTTGATGTGGCTTTTGGGCGCGACGACGGAAAAACAACGCAAGGGCATCGCGGATTACTTCAATCCGACGATCCCGATCAACCGCGTCTCGGGCGGCGGCAACGGCGCGTTCGGCGGCGATTCGATCTTTTCGGACAACAGCTTCGCCTTCAACGGCACGGGCCAGTCCGCCACGACCCAGGGCACCGACTCCAAGGCCGGCGGCGAGGGTGGCTCGGGCGAGGGGAAATCGACCGACCAGGAGAATATCTCCAAGCTGCAAAGCGCGCTGGCGGGGCGGGGCGGCGAAAGCGCCACGATGAAAAGCCTGATGAGCCATGTCGTGACCCGCGTCACCGACGAGGGCCTGGTGGTGGAGCTGTTCGACACCGAAACCGCGCCGCTTTTCGACGCCGATACCGCGCAGCCCACGGCGGATGTGACGGCGCTGGTCAAGATGATCTCGGAGGTCTTTGCCGCCTCGCCCAACCGGATCGCGGTCGAGGGCTATGTGAAATCCTACCCGGTGATGCTGGTCAAGAACCCGACCTGGGCGCTGTCGACCGACCGCGCGCAGGTGGTGCGCCAGCTGCTGGAGGGGGCGGGCACGCAGAAGGATCGCATCGCGCGGGTGGTGGGCCATGCCGACCGCAAGCCCGCGACGGCCGACCCGACCGCGGGTCGCAACAACCGGGTGGAGATCATTCTCTTGCGCAACGACAGGTAAAAGCACGGCCTTTTATCTGTTAGGTGGATGTTAAGGCGCCTTTGTCAGCTTGGTCCGGCAAGATCGAGCTGCAGAAAGGCGCTGTCGATGACGATTACCTCTTCGCTCAATGCGGGCGTGGCGGGTTTGAATGCCAATTCGAACCGACTGTCCACGATCTCCGACAATATCGCGAACTCGTCCACCTATGGGTACAAGAAGGCCACGGCCGATTTCTATTCGGTCGTCGTCCATGGTGACCTCTCCACCAGCTATTCCGCGGGGGGCGTCCGGTCGACGTCCTACCGGCTGATCGACGAACACGGGCCGCTGATCGGCACGTCGAATTCCACCGACTTCGCCATCGACGGCCGCGGCTTCATGGCCGTGACGACGATCGACGCGGTGAAGCGGGGGGGCAGCAGCCTGCCGATCTCGCTGACCACGACGGGCTCGTTCAAGGCCGATGCCGATGGCATCCTGCGCGATTCCACCGGCAAGGTGCTGATGGGCTGGGTCGCCAATCCCGACGGCACGCTGGGCAATTACCCGCGCGACACGATGTCGGCGCTGCAGCCGGTCAAGCTGGACACCAACCAGTATATCTCGAACCCGACGACAGAGCTGTCGCTGTCGGCCAACCTGCCGGCCACCGCCACCGCGGCGGGCGCCTCGGGTGATCCGCAGGAAATGACGATCCAGTATGCCGGCAACCTCGGCACTTCGGAAACGCTGCATTACACCTTTACGCCCACGGTGCCGGCGACCGGCCGGTCGAACGAATGGACGATGTCGATCACCGACAGCGCCTCCGACAATGCGGTGATCGGCGAATATACCGTGGTCTTCGACAATTCCCAGGCCTCTGGCGGCACGCTGGCCTCGGTCACCACGATCTCGGGGCAGGATTACGACCCGGCGACGGGCAAGATCCCGCTGACGGTCGGCGGCGGCTCGATCAACATGAACATCGGCGCCATCGGCGAGACGGGCGGCATGACGCAGCTGTCCCAGGACTTCGCCCCCATCGGCAAGGCCACCAACGGCACGCCCGTGGCGCGCCTGGTCAGCGTGAACATCGACGACAACGGCTATCTGCATGCGAACTACGACCAGGGCTTCTCGAAGGTGATCTACCAGATCCCCGTCGTGGATGTGCCGAACCCCAACGGGCTGATCTCGCATTCGGATCAAGCCTATGAAAGCCCCGCCGATTCGGGCGCCTTCTACCAGAGGGATTCGCGCGATGGCCCGACCGGCAAGAAGGTCCGCTATTCGATGGAGCAGTCCACCACCGATGTCACCTCGGAACTGACCAACCTGATCACCACGCAGCGCGCCTATTCGTCCAACGTCAAGGTCATCCAGACGGTCGACGAAATGCTGCAGGAAACCGCCAACCTGAAGCGCTGAGGATAGGACATGACGATCTCCAACACGCTTGCCAGTGCGCTTTCCGGCCTGACGGCAGCCTCCCGCGCGGCGGAGTTGGTGTCGTCGAACATCGCCAATGCCTCGACCCCCGGCTATGCGCGGCGCGAGCTGATGCTTGCGCCCCGCGTGGTCGGGACGGCGGGGCAGGGCGTCCAGGTCGTGGGCGTCAAACGGGTGGAAAACCTGCCCGTCATCGCCGACCGGCGCCTGGCCCAGGCCGCGCAGGGCGACAGCGACGCGCGCACGGCCTTTTACAAGCAGATCGAAGGGGCCATCGGCACGCCGGATCTGGCCTATTCGCTGTCCGGGCGCATCTCGGCCTTCGACACGGCGCTGACCGAGGCGACCTCGCATCCCGAATCGGAGGCGCGGCTGCAGGCCGTGCTGTCTTCGGCCAAGAACCTGGTCTCGACCATCGGCAGCATCGGCAAAGAGGTGCAATCCGCCCGGCTGACCGCCGATTCGGAAATTGCGAACCAGGTGCAGACGCTGAACGACAGCCTGCAGAAAGTGACCGAGCTGAACGTGCAGATCCGGCGCGGGGCGGGGCTTGGGCAGGATGTCTCTTCGCTGCAGGACTTGCGGCAGCAGACCATCGACAAGGTCGCCTCGATCGTGCCGCTGCGCCAGGTCGAACAGGATGACGGGTCGGTCAAGCTTTACACCTCGACCGGCGGCATCCTGCTGGATGAGACCCCGGCCACCTTCGGATTTACCCGCACGCAGACCATCGTGCCCGAGATGAGCCAGGCCTCGGGCGGGCTTTCGGGGCTGACGATCAACGGCCGGCCGATGACGACGACGGGGGCGAGCTCTTTCATCAAGGGCGGCTCGCTGGCGGCGCAATTCGCGGTGCGGGACGATCTTGGGCCCGATGCGCAGGCGCAGCTGGATGCCGTGACCCGCGACCTGGTGGAGCGGTTCCAGGACAGCGGCCTGGATGCGACGCGGGCGCCGGGCGACCCGGGGTTGTTCACCGATGCGGGCGCGGCTTTCGATCCGGCCAACGAGGTCGGGCTCGCACAAAGGCTGGCGGTCAACACCGCCGTCGATCCGGCGCAAGGCGGCGCGCTTTGGCGGCTGCGCGACGGGCTGGGCGCCACGGTCGCGGGCGATCCGGGCAACAACTCCCTGATTTCCGACCTGCGGGATGCGCTGCAGGCCGACCGCACGCCGGCCTCGGGCGATTTCGTCGGCGGTCCGCGCAGCCAGTCGGTGCTGGCCAGCGACTTCCTGTCGGAAGTCTCGGGCTCCCGGCTCGCGGCAGAGGGGGAAAGCACCTATACCGCCGCGCGTCTCGATACATATCAACAGCTTGAGGCGCAGGATGGCGTCGACAGCGACCAAGAGATGCAGAACTTGCTGCAGATCGAACAGGCCTATTCGGCCAATGCGAAGGTCATCAAGACCGTGCAAGACATGCTGCAAACATTGATGGATAACTGACATGTCCGGAACATTTACCATGGGCGACCTCGCGCAGGTTCGCATGTTGACGGGGCAGGGCAGCCGGCTGAAAAGCCAGATGAACCAGCTGTCGGTCGAGGCGACGACAGGCCTCGTCGCCGACAAGACCGCGCGGCTGAAGGGCAATTACGTGCAGGTCGCGGGCATCGAATCGCGGCTGGGCCAGATCGCCGCCTATCGCACCGTCACGTCGGAGCAGCTGATCCTGACCTCGGGCATGCAGACGGCGATCAACACGGTCAGCAGCCAGTCGAACGCGCTGGGCTCGGCGCTTCTGGGCGCGGTCTCTTCGCAGAACGAGCTGCGGATCTCGGCCCTGGGCGACGATGCGACGGCGACGCTGAAATCGGTGCTTTCGGCGCTGAATGTGCGGATCGGCGAACGCTCGCTCTTCTCGGGCAAGGCGACGGGCACGCAGACGTTCGGCAGCGCAGACGAGCTGATGGATGCGCTGCAAAACGCCGTCACGGCCTCGGGCGCGGTGTCGTCGGGCGATGTCGAGGCGGCGGTGAATGCTTTCTTTTCAGACCCTTCCGGCTTCCAGGCCACCAGTTACAAGGGCGGCGACAGCAATGATCCGGTGCCGATCGGGCCGGGTGAGACGGCGCAGGTCGATGTGACGGGGATGGACCCGGCCATCGTCGGCATGATCAAGGGCGTCGCGATGGCGGGGCTTTTGGCGCGGGGCGTGCTGTCGGGCTCGGTCACGGCGCGCTCCGACCTGATGCGGCGCGCGGGCGAGAGTCTTGCGGGCACGCAAGAGCTTTTGGCCGGGCTTGGCGCGCATGTCGGTTCGACCGAGGCCGCGATGCAGAACGCGGCGACGCGCAACGATGCCGAGAAAGACACGCTGGAAAGCGCGCGTTTGAATCTTCTTTCTGTCGATCAATATGAAACGGCAACGAAATATCAAGAAACCCAGGGTCAACTGCAGGCGCTTTACACCCTGACCTCCCGCGCCTCGCGGCTTAGCCTGGTGGATTACCTGTGATGGCACGGCTTCTGACGTTTCTGCTGCTTCTGCTGGTCGGCCCAGCCTTTGCCGGCGAGATTCGCATCAAGGATCTGGTCGAATTCGACGGGGTGCGGGGCAACGACCTGGTGGGCTATGGGCTCGTCGTGGGGTTGAACGGCACGGGGGACGGGTTGCGCAACTCGCCCTTTACCGAGGAAATCATGTCCAACCTGTTGGAAAGATTGGGCGTCAACGTAACGGGCGAGCAGTTTCAACCCAAGAACGTCGCCGCGGTTTTCGTCACGGCCAGCCTGCCGCCTTTCGCGCGGGCGGGGTCCAAGATCGACGTGACGGTCTCGGCCATCGGCGATGCGAAAAGCCTGCTGGGCGGTACGCTGGTGATGACGCCCCTGAACGGGGCGGATGGGCAGATTTACGCGGTGGCGCAAGGTGCGATCATCGCGGGGGGCGTCTCGGCCGAGGGGCAGGGCGCCAAGGTGACCGAAGGGGTGCCGACGGCGGGCTCGATCCCGTCCGGCGCGCGGGTCGAGCGTGAAGTTCAGTTCGATTTCAACCAGATGAGCACGGTGCGCCTGGCCCTGCGCCAACCCGATTTCACCACGGCCTCGCGGATCGAATCGACGATCAACGCGGCTTTCCCCGGCAATCCGGCGCAGATGCTGGATGCGGGGACGGTCTCTTTGGATGTGAAGGCGGCGGGGGCGGGCTCGGCCGCGCATGTGATGGCCAAGCTGGAGAATTTGACGGTTCAGCCCGAGGCGCGGGCCCGGGTCGTGGTCGATCAACGCTCCGGTACGATCGTGATGGATGACGAGGTGCGCATCAGCCATGTGGCGATCGCGCAGGGCAACCTGACGCTGAAGGTCGAGGAGGCGCCGGTCGTCGTGCAGCCGAATCCGTTCAGCGAGGGGCAGACCATCGTCGTGCCGCGCACCAAGGCCGAGATCCAGCAGGATCAGGGCAAGGGCTTGGCTGAAGTGCAGGGCGGCACCAGCCTGTCGGAGGTCGTGGCGGGGCTGAACGCGCTTGGCGTGGCGCCGGGCGACATGATCAACATCCTGAAAAGCATCAATGCCGCCGGGGCTTTGCACGCGGAATTCGTCGTGAATTGAGCGGCTTGCGGATGACATAGGCCCGCCTCCGGCAACGGGGGCGGGCTTTTTCGCATGCCGAACCCTGGGGGCAAACAAAGGGGGCAAAAACAAAGGCCCGACCGGGGGTCGGGCCTGCAAGGGGCGGGTCGGGGTGGGCTCAGCCCGCTTTCAGCAAATCCTGCAGCTGGCCCGTCACGTCGGCGATCTTCTCGGCCAGGACCGAGGTTTCCTCTGCCAGGCGCGAGACTTCATGCGCGACGAAGCCGAAGCTGGCGCCGAACGGGCCGGCGCGCCCTGCCTCCAGCCGGGCGTTGATGGCGAGGATGCGCAGGGTGCGCAAGACTTCCACGATGGGGACGGTGTTGCCCAGCAGGAGCCGCGCCTTTTCGGAAATCGCCTCCAGCATGCGCAGGTTGTGCAGCTCTGCCAGGCGGGCGCGGTCGGCGTCGATCACGGCGCCTTCAAGATATAAAAGCTCGTCCCCCTCGAAGACGCCGCCGCCGATTTCCTGCACCCAGATCGCCGAGCCATCGGGCCGCACGATCCGGTAATCGACGTTCCAGTTCGCCTTTTCGGCCAGGGCGGCATCGACGGCGGCATAGACCGCGGCGAGATCGTCGGGATGGGTCTGGGCGCTGTAAGAGCGGCATTCCGGCCCGGTGAAGGCCGTGGCCTCATGGCCCGTCAGGTTGCGCACATCGCCGGCCATGAACATCATGGAATAGGCCTTGTCGTTGCGGCAACGATACAAAAAGCCGTTCATCCGGTTCACGATGGAATGGATGATCGTCAGTTCGGAAGTCGAATCGTCCAACATGGTCCCGCCCTTCTGGTTCGCCATTCAGCGTTAGCCATCAAGGGTTAACCAGAGCCTAAACCGCGGCAGAAATCCGGGCGGAGAGGCGGAAAGCATGGGCGCTGTCCTGCGTGGCGGCGGGCAGGACCGGGTCATAGGCGGCGCGGATCAGGCCGGCGATCTCGGGACGCAGCACGGTGACGCCCTGGGCGCGGGCCAGGAAGGGCGGGGCCTCGGGCCCCCAAAGCAGGATCATTTGCGCGGCCTCGGCCAGGGCCAGGTCTTCGGCCGGCAGCTCCGACAGCGCGCCGCCCATGCGCAGAAAGGCAAAACAGGCGCGGATCGCGCCGTTCTCGTCAAAGCGGAAAAGCCGGTAGTGATGCGCCTCTTCGGCGGCCAGCCGGGTGCACAGCGCGGCCAGGCCGGGGATCAGCCGGTCGAGGTTCGGCACCTGCGGCAGCTCGGCCCAGTCGCGGAAGAAGAACAGCATCAGGTTGGCGCCAAGCTCGGGATCGGTCTCGGCCATCTTGTGCCGGGCCAGCGTCACGACCGCCTCGATGGCGCCCTTGACGGTGGCGAGCGTCGCGTCCTCGACCCCGAAGACCACCGGCACGATGGGCCGACCCCAGCGCGCGAAACGATAGCCCTCCTGCCGGAAGGCGGCGGTGATCGCTTCGGGCGTCATGCGATCTCGGCGCTGTCGACGATGCGGGCGAAGCCGCGGAGGTTGGCGAGGCTCATCTCCAGCACGGTCGCGGCGGGGATCACATGTCCGTCCCGGGCCTGGCGGGGAAAGCAGACCAGGGCGTCGGCGACGACGGTGGTGGCAAAGCCCAGGTTCCCCGCCATCCGCACCGTGCTTTCGACGCACATATTGGCCTCGCCGCCGCAGATGACCAGGGGTGCGGCGCCCAGCCGGGCCTGCAGGTCGGTGCCGATGAAGGCGGAGGAGCCGTGCTTGACGACCACCGCCTCGCCGGGCTGGGGCGCGACTTCGGCCATGGCGGCCGAGAGCGGGTTGGCGGGGTGGAACCCGTCCTCCGGATCGGTGGCGTGGTGATGCACATGCACCACCGGCCAGCCGCGGGCGCGAAACCGCGCCAGAAGCTGCGCCGCCACCGCCGGTGCATCGTCCTGCGCCCAGGGCCAATCGGCCGTGCGCTCGGCGCGCATGGCCTCTTGCAGGTCGATGACGATCAGGACGGGTTCCATCGCTCAGCCGCCGAGGAAATCGGTCTTGCCGATCTCGACCCCGTTGGAGCGCAGGATGTTGTAAGCGGTGGTGACGTGGAAATAGAAGTTCGGGATGGCGTAAGAGGCCAGGTAGAAGGGCGCCGGAAAGCTCAGCTCGCGCGGGCCGGCCTTGACGTTGATCGTCTTGGCCTCGGCGCCTTCGAAGGCGCTGTCGGGCAGGGTCTGGATGAAGGCCAGGGTCTTGGCGATGCGGGCCTGCAGCTCGTCCAGGGTCTGCTCGGTGTCGGGATAGGACGGCACTTCGACCCCCGCAAGCCGGGCGGAGGCGCCCTTCGCGTGGTCGGTCGCGATGCAGATCTGGCGCCAGAAGGGCAGCATGTCGGCGATCAGGCGCAGCTGGGGGATGACCTCGGGCTTGATCTTGCGCGCTTCCTCATAGGCCTTGGCCTTTTCGAGGATTTTCGACAGAGCGGTCAGCGTATGGGCGAAGGCGGGGACTGGGGATTGCATGGGTTCCTCCTGATTTGGCGGCAGGATGGAGGTTTTTTTACCCTTTGCAAGGGGCACCGCGCTGCCCCGGGCTTGACCCGGGGCCTCGATCCTTGCGGTTACAGCCCCAGCGACCAGCGCATGATGGCCTTTTGCGCGTGGAGGCGGTTTTCGGCCTCGTCGAAAATGACGGAATGCGGGCCGTCCATGACGGCGCTGGTCGCCTCGTCATTGCGATGCGCGGGCAGGCAATGCATGAAGAGGGCGTCGGGCTTGGCCTTTGCCATCAGGGCCTCGTTCACCTGGTAGGGGCGGAGCTGGTTGTGGCGGCGCTCTTTCGCCGATTCGGGGTCGTGCATACTGACCCAGGTGTCGGTGACGACGAGATCGGCGCCCTCGACGGCCCGGTGCGGGTCGCGGTCGATGGTGATCGTGGCACCCTTGGCGCGGGCCTCGGCCACGAAGGCGGCCTCGGGGTCGAGCGTCTCGGGCCCGGTGAAGGTGACGTCGAAGCCGAATTGCCCGGCGGCATGCAGGAAAGAGGCGCAGTCGTTGTTGCCGTCGCCGCACCAGACCACCTTCTTGCCCGCGATGGGCCCGCGGTGTTCCTCATAGGTCATGATGTCGGCCATGATCTGGCAGGGGTGCGTGCGGTTGGTCAGGCCGTTGATGACGGGGACGGTGGCGTGTTCGGCCATTTCGAGGAGGGTTTGCTCCTCGAAGGTGCGGATCATGATGAGGTCGACATAGCGGGAAAGCACGCGGGCGGTGTCGGCGATGGTCTCGCCATGGCCGAGCTGCATCTCTTTGCCGGAAAGCACCATGGTCTGGCCGCCCATCTGGCGCACGCCGACATCGAAGGAGACGCGGGTGCGGGTCGAGGGTTTTTCGAAGATCAGCGCGACCATGCGGCCCGCCAGCGGCTGGTCGTCGTCGGGCGCGCCCTTGGGGCGGCCGTTGCGCGCCGTCTTCATGGCGCGGGCGGTGCCGATCATGGCGCGCAGGTCGGTGGCGGCGGTTTTGTGGATATCGAGGAAGTGTTTCATGTCACACGTGATTTTTGGCGGAGACCCCGGGGGCTGTCTGCCCCCGGACCCCCGAGAGATATTTGAGCAAGTATGAAAGCCATCAGGGTTGGGCTCGCAACCCTGTGCGGTGGGTGCGTTCGGTCGCTTCGTGCATTCAGGCCTCCACGGCGCGGGCGGTGGCCTCAAGCCGGGTCAGGGCTTCGGCAATGTCGGCGTCGGGGATGTTCAGGGGCGGCAGCAGGCGGATGACATTGTCGGCCGCCGGAACCGTCAGCAGGTTCTGCGCATAGGCGGCCTTCACGATATCGGTATTGGTCGCCTTGCACTTCAGGCCGAGGATCAGACCCTCGCCCCGCACGGCCTCGAAGAGGGAGGGGTGGGAGGCCACGAGCGCCTCCAGCCCCTGCCGGAAGAGGGCGGCCTTGCGGTTGACCTCGGCCAGGAAGGCCTCGTCGGAGATGATCTCCATCACCTTGGCGCCGACCGCGCAGGCCAAGGGGTTGCCGCCATAGGTCGAGCCATGGGTGCCCGCAACCATGCCCTTGGCGGCCTCTTCGGTGGCCAGAACCGCGCCCAGGGGGAAGCCGCCGCCGATGCCCTTGGCGACCATCATGATATCGGGCGTGATGCCGGCCCATTCATGGGCGAAGAGTTTGCCGCTGCGCCCCATGCCGCATTGCACCTCGTCGAAGATCAACAGCGCGCCAGTGGCGTCGCAGAGGTCGCGCAGGCCTTTCAGGCATTGGTCGGGCACCTTGCGGATGCCGCCTTCGCCCTGCACAGGCTCGATGATGACGGCGCAGGTTTTCTCGGTGATGGCGGCGCGGATGGCGGCATGGTCGGCCTCGGTCTCGGGCCATTTCAGCTGACGGAAACCGGGCATCAGGGGGCCGAAGCCCTTGACCATCTTCTCGGAACCCGCCGCCGCGATGGCGCCGGTCGAACGGCCGTGGAAGGCGCCTTCGAAGGCGATGATTTCCTCGCGCGGGGCGCCGTTTTCGTAATGGTATTTGCGGGCCATCTTGATGGCGAGTTCGGCCGCCTCGGTGCCGGAATTGGTGAAGAAAACCGTATCGGCAAAGGTCTTGTCGACCAGCATCTCGGCCAGCCGTTCCTGTTCCGGGATCGTGTAAAGGTTGGACACGTGCCAGATCTTGCCCGCCTGCTCGGTCAGCGCGGCGATCAGGGCGGGGTTCGCATGCCCCAGCGCATTCACCGCGATCCCGGCGCCCAGGTCGAGGTATCGCGTGCCGTCCGCCGTGATGGCCCAGGCGCCCTCGCCCTTCACGAAGGCCATGGGGGCGCGGTTGTAGGTCGGCAGAACGGGGGTGATCATGGGGTTACCTCGCGAAGAAGCCCAAGGGGTGCCAAGCTTTGGCGGAAAGGTCAACGATGGATGGGGGCTGTGAAGCGGATATGACAGGACGAGCGCCGAAAGGGCGTCAGCGTCGGAAGGAAAGGGTCACGGTCCGGGTCATGGGGCCTGCATAGGGGCGGGGGCGGCGGCTGTCAAAGGAAAACCGCCTTGATCTTGCCCGGGATTGGCCTTTTGCTCCGCGCGATTAACCTTCATTGAACCTTTGCCCGGTAGACCCGAACGAACAGGAGGCGCGCATGGCGGAAAAGAAGAAGAAGGCCGATCCGGACCGGCTTCTGTCCTGCCGCAAACTGCCGATCCGCTATCTGTTCATCCCGAAATGCGGCTGCACTTTCGTGAAAAACCTGATCTGGCGGCTGGATCACGGCCAGACCTTCCACAATCCCAAGCGCATCCATGACGTGATGGACGATTTCGTCCGCGCCTCGGCCTTCGGGCTGGATGCCGAGGCGATCCGGGCGGAGGAGCATGCGTTTACCATCCTGCGCAATCCGGTGGATCGGTTCTTGTCCTTGTATTTCGACAAGGTTGTGGGCTCGGGCTGGCAGAAATACGTGCCCTTGCGCGCGACTTTGCAGAAATACGGCCTGAATGTCGAGGCGACGACGGCGGAGGAACATCGCCGCAACTGCCTGGTCATGATCGACTGGCTGGAGGTGAATCTGACCGGCGAAAACGACCTGCCGCGCGAGGCGCATTGGACGCCGCAATGGTATCGCGGCGACATCATGAAGGGGTTCGATCTGAAGCTTCTGACGCTGACCAACCTGGATCAGCGGATGGAGATGCTCTTGGCCGACCTGGTGCCCGACATCGGCGCGGTCATGGCCGAGATGGAGCGGTATGCGACCAACTCGAAGGACAAGAAGGATGCTGTGCTGGACCAGAAGGTGAAGGCGCGGATCAACCATGTGTATCGGCGCGACCGGGAAATCTTTGAAAAGCTTAAGGATCTTTGGCGCGACACCAAGCCCGCGCGGATGGAGGAGATCCCGCGCTCTTCTGCGATTTTTAACGATTAGGGGAATGGTAAGGGTCTGCGGCTAGGCTTCCCCTTGGGTAGTAAGGTGAGGGTTGGCCGTGCTGGGGTTGTTGCTCTTGGCCGGGCTGGGCGTTGCAGCCGCGGCTTTGGTCGAACATGTCGATTCGACGGATACGGAAGACGATACCGCGGCGCATGACGCGCCGGAGGATCAGGCGCATGAAGGCCAGGGCGATCTGCTGGACGATATCCATGCGGGCCATGCCGATGCGGGGCATGAAGATTCGTCCCATGCCGATACGGCTCACGCAGAAACGGGGCACGCGGATACCTCCCATGCCGATGGGGCGCATGCCGCGGTGAGCGATGCGGCCGATCACGCCGCGGGTCATGCGGCGAGCGAGACGCAAGGCACGACGCCCTCCCATGGCGACACGTCCCAGGCCTTCCCCGAAGGACAGTCGGAGGACGATCACGCCGATGCCGCTTCGGGCGACGCCGCCGCTGCGGGTGGCGCCGCGGCAACCGGGGCCGCTTCGAGCGAGACCACCGCCCATGCGGCGAGTGGCGATGCGGCTGGCGAGCCCACTTCGGAGGATACCACCGCGCATGCGGCAAACGGGGCCTCTTCAGGCGATCCCGCGGCTGCGCCGGATGCGGCGAGCGGGGGGGACGCCGGGCAGGCCAGCTCGGGCGATGGCGCCGCGACGGAGGGGCATGGCACTGCCCATGCCTCCGGCAGCGACACCACACCGCCCGCCGAGGCCCACAGCGACACTGCGGCCGAAGACACGCTGTCAGGCTCGGCCCATACCGCCATATCTGCGGCGCCCAGCCAGCCTGTCCACAACATCTATGGCGGCTCTGGCAATGACACGCTGGAGGGCACCACCGGCCGCGACTTCCTGGAGGGGCAGGCGGGCAACGATGTCCTGCAGGGCCGCGGCGGCGCCGACCACCTTGTGACCTTCGACGCCGGCCGCGACACGGCCTATGGCGGCATGGGCAACGACAGTCTGCACGGCTATACCGTCAACCACATGCCCGGCGGCGACACCTCTTTCGTGGTCGAGGATCACCAGACCGACCACCTGCACGGCGGGCAGGGCGACGACAAGCTCTGGCTCGGCTCGGGCGATTTCGGCACCGGCGGTGCGGGGCATGACGAGTTCCACGTCTCCTGGGACATCGACCACGCCCAGCCGGCCACGATCACCGATTATCAGCCACGGACCGACAAGATCGTCATCGAATTCACCACCAACCATGCCGATGGCGACATGAACCACATCACTGCTGCCGATCAGAACGTCACGACAGAGCCCTTGCACGACGGCTCCGGCACCGCGATCTGCCTGAACGGCCAGCCGATTGCGCATGTGATGGGGACGACGGCGCTGCGGGCCTCGGACATCTCCGTCGTCCATGTTTAGGCGCTACTTGCCCAAGGCCTTGATTCTGCCTTCAATTTTCGGTGCGACGGTCTTGGCCTTCTCGACGTAATCCATCACCGCATTGGCGACCAAGCCGCCCGCGCCGGTGTCGTTGATGACCTTGCCGCCGCCGAGCGCGTCATAGCCGTCGCCGCCTTCCAGCATGAAATTGTTGACTGCGACCTTGTAAAGCGTCGCGGCCTCCAAGGGCTTGCCCGCGACGAGAACCTCGCTGACCCGCTTGCCGGGCTCGGCCGAGGCGTCATAGGTGAAGGTCAGCCCCGAGACCTGCGGAAAGCGCCCGGCGCCTTTTTCGACCTGGGACACGCCGTTTTCCAGCGCGAGCAGAAGCTGGCTGCCGGGAATTTCGGTCAGCTGCAAGGTGTTGCCGAAGGGCAGCTCGGTCAGGATGTCGCGCCGCGTCAGCTCGACCCCCGCGTCATAGGTCTTGTCGCCGCGAATGCCGCCGCCGTTCATCAGCGCGACATCCGCGCCGACCGCGGCGCGCATCGCATCGGCGATCAGGTCGCCCATCGCGCTTTCTTCGCCACGAACCACGTTGCGGCGGCTGTCCAACGCCGTCTCGCTCTTGCCGATCACCGCGCCGAGCTTGGCGTCGAGGTCGGCCTTATAGCCATCGACCAGCTTTTGCGTCTCGGGATCGGGCGTCACCCCGGCGGTGTCGATAAAGCGGAAAGCGGGCGTCCATTTGACGCTGCGTTTGCCGTCCTTCTCGGTCACATCCACCATCAGGTCGACCGGCGACAGAAGCCGCGCATCGACCGAGGTTTCGACATAGGCCGTCACCCCGTCGTAATAGGTCGCATAATGGTGGTCGTCGCCCGAGAGAAGCAGGTCGAAGGCCTTGGAATGTATGAGTTTCAGGTCGTTGTATTCATCGGTCTGCACCACGCCGACCACCAGGTCGGCGCCGTCTTTTCGCGCGGCTTTCGCAGCCTCGATCGCGGTGTCGACCGTGGGCGAAAACACCAGCTTGCCGGTGTTCGAGACCTCCGGCGAGGTGTCCTGAGCCACGGGAACCAGCGCTACCTTCACACCGGCGACCTCTTTCACCAGCACGCCGCCCAGCCCCTCGATGCCGGTGATGTTGATCGCGGCCCAGGGGTATTTCGAGGCCTTCATCTTGGCCACGAAATTCTCCGGCCCGAAGTCGAACTCATGGTTGCCGGGCACCGCGATGTCGAAGGGCACGAGATTGGTCAAATCGACGGTATTTTGCCCCTTGTCGAAGCCGGAAATCAGCGAGGGCGACAGCATGTCGCCGTCGAAAACGTAAATCGTGTTGGGATTGGCAGCCTTTTCCGCCTTGGCGACCGCGTTCAGCCGGGCAAAACCGCCCTGCTTGCCGTCGCCGTCGAAGTTGTAGACGTCGCCCACGCCAAGGAAGGTCAGTTTCACCGGCTCGGCGAGGGTCGGCGTGGCGAAAAGCCCCGCGAGGACCAGGATAGGCAAGTGATTCGACATGGAAATCTCCTCTTCTGGTTGTGCAAAACCTGCGCTCGGGGCGCGCCGCTGTCAAAAGTTTTGCCATGCGCAGATGACGGCCGTGCGAAGCCTTGCCCGGTTGACCCCGCAAGTGCTTTCGGGCATGACCCCGACGACCGCCGAGAGGTTTCCCATGCTGATCTACAAGATCTTCCGCCGTGCCGAATGGGTCGCCTTCCGCGATGCCGGCGAGACTTTGGGCGCGCCCATCGACCTGGCCGACGGCTATATCCATTTCTCGACCGCGGCCCAGGTGGCCGAGACGGCGGCCAAGCATTTTGCGACGGAAAGCGACCTGGTGCTGTTGGCGGTCGAGGCCGACAGGCTGGACGCGCTGAAATGGGAGCCTTCGCGCGGAGGGGCACTTTTCCCTCACCTTTACAGGCCCTTGCGTGCCGCCGACGTGATCTGGGACAAATCCCTGCCGCTGGGTGCGACCGGCCATATCTTCCCCGAAGGTGTCTTTTGACCCCGCTTGAACGTTTCGGCCTGTCGCTTTTGCACCGTCTTGATCCCGAGCGCGCGCATGGTCTGTCGCTGTCGGCCCTGCGGTCGGGGCTGGCGCCGCTGGCGGGCCTCGTGACCTCGCCGCGGCTGGCGGTGACGCTGGCGGGGATGGCCTTGCCGAACCCGGTCGGGCTGGCGGCGGGCTATGACAAAAATGCCATTGCGGTCAGTGCCTTGACCCGTTCCGGTTTCGGTTTCATCGAGGTCGGCGCCGCGACGCCTTTTGCGCAAGAGGGCAATCCGCGGCCGCGGCTGTACCGGCTGACCGCGGATCGTGCGGCGATCAATCGTTTCGGTTTCAACAACGAGGGGGCGGAGGTCATCGCCGCCCGGCTGCGGGCGCGGGCGCCGGGGCCAGTTCCGGTCGGCCTGAACCTCGGCGCCAACAAGAGCTCGACCGACCGCGCGGCGGATTTCGCCAAGGTTCTGGCGCTTTGCGGTCCGCATGTCGATTTCGCGACGGTGAATGTCTCGTCGCCCAACACCGAAAAACTGCGCGATTTGCAGGGCCCGGCGGCGCTTTCCGCACTGTTGACCGGGGTGATGGAGGTGCGCGCGCGCCTGCCGCGGCAGATCCCGGTTTTCCTGAAGATCGCGCCCGATCTGAACGGCGACGAGCTCGCCGCGATTGCCGAAGTGGCGCTGACGACGGGGCTTTCCGGCATCGTCGCGACCAATACGACCCTGTCGCGCGAGGGGCTGCAGTCGGCGCATCGTGACCAGGCGGGCGGCCTGTCTGGCGCGCCCTTGTTCGAAAAGTCCACGCGGGTGCTGGCCGAGCTGTCGCGTCTGACCGAGGGGCGGCTGCCGCTGATCGGGGTGGGCGGCGTGTCCTCCGCCGAGGAAGCCCTGGCCAAAATCGAGGCGGGCGCCTCGGCGGTTCAGCTGTATACCGCCATGGTTTACAAGGGAATTTCCCTCGCGGCCGAAGTGGCGCGCGGGCTGGATCGGCTCTTGGCCGAGCGCGGGTTCGACAGTGTCGCGGCAGCGGTCGGCAGCCGGCGGGAGCGCTGGCTCTAACGACCCGTCATCGGAAAATGACAAGCGAGACCGTCGCGCAGGTTCGGCACCTCTGCGGCGCAGCGGGCCTCGGCCTTGAAGCAGCGGGTGCGGAAGACGCAGCCTGATGGCGGGGCCATCGGCGAGGGCAGGTCGCCGTCGAGCGGAATCATCTGCTTGGCCCGCTCGCGCAGCGGGTCGGGAATCGGCACGGCCGAGAGCAGGGCGGCCGAATAGGGATGCCGCGGCGCCGCAAAAAGCGCCTTGGCGGGCGAGGTTTCCATCATCCGGCCGAGGTACATGACCATGACGCGGTCCGAAATGTGGCGCACCACGCTGAGGTCATGGGCGATGAAAATCATCGCCAGCCCAAGGTCGCGGCGCAGCTCTGCCAACAGGTTGATGACCTGCGCCTGGATGGAAACGTCCAAAGCCGACACAGGCTCGTCGCAAATCAGCAGCCGAGGCTCGACGATCAACGCCCGCGCGATGCCGATGCGCTGGCACTGGCCGCCGGAAAACTCGTGCGGATAGCGGTTCACCTGGTTCGGCAGAAGGCCGACCCGATCCATGGTCAGCTGAACGCGGGCCTTGATTTCATTGGAGGAAATCTCGGCGTGATGGGTGCGCAGGGGCTCGGCGATGATCTGGCCGACGGTCATCCGCGGGTTCAGGCTGGCGAGCGGGTCTTGGAAAACCATCTGGATCGCGGCGCGGTGCCGCATCATCTTCGCGGGCGAGAGGGCCAGCAGGTTCTCGCCCTCCCACAGCACGCGGCCGGTCGCCGGGACCATGCGGATCAGCGCACGGGCGAGGGTCGACTTGCCGGAGCCGGATTCGCCAACTATCCCAAGCACTTCGCCGGGTGCGAGCGAAAATTCGATGCCGCGCACCGCCTGCAGCACGCGCGGCTTTGCCCAGGGCAAGTCGCCCTCGCGGCGCAGGTTGAAGCTGACCGAAAGGTCGGAAACCTCAAGCATGCGGCGCCTCCACCCTATGACAGGCACAAAGGCGACTGGTCCCAAGGCTTTGAAGTTGAGGGAGAATCCGGCAGTCCGGCCCAACCTCGGGACAACGCGGCGCGAAGGGGCAGCCTTCGGGCGGGCGCGTCATATTGGGCGGCGCGCCGGGGATCGAGGCCAGCGCGCCCTCCTGGTCGATCCGCGGCAAAGCGGCCAGAAGACCGCGCGCATAGGGATGCGCGGGGGCGGCAAAAAACGGTTCGACCGGCGCCTTTTCCATCACGCGGCCGCCATACATGACCATGACCTGCTCGGCAAAGCCTGCGATAACGCCGAGATCATGGGTAATCAGCACGGTCGCCATGCCGAAATCTCGCTGCAAATCGCGTAAAAGGCTCATGATTTGGGCCTGCACCGTGACGTCCAGAGCCGTGGTCGGCTCGTCGGCGATCAGGAGGTCGGGCTGGCACAGCAGGCTCATCGCGATCATGACGCGCTGCCGCATGCCGCCCGAAAATTCGTGTGGATACAAACGGATACGCGCCCTGGCCTCGGGGATTTTCACCGCGTCCAACATGGCCACGCACTCTGCAAGGGCAGCGGATTTGCCCATGCCGCGGTGGTGGATCAGCACCTCGGCCATCTGGTCGGAGACGCGCATGTAAGGGTTCAGCGAGGTCATCGGATCTTGGAAGACCATCGCGATTCGCTCGGCCCGGATATGGTTCAGCGTTGCGATTGGCGCGCCGATCAGTTCGGTTCCGTCAAAGCGGGCGGAGCCTGTCGCGCGCCCGTTGCGAGCCAGAAGACCCAGTAGTGCAAAGGCCAGCTGGCTTTTACCAGAGCCAGATTCTCCAACGATGCCGAGGGTTTGCCCCTTTTGAAGCGTGAAGCTGACCTCGTTGACGGCATGAACCGTGCCGTCAGGCGTGTCGAAGGCGACGGAGAGATTCTCGACCACCAGCATTCAGCGTTCCTTCGGGTCCAAGGCATCGCGCAGGCCGTCGCCGACGAAATAGAAGCCGAACATCAGCAGCAGGAAAAAGCCCAAAGGAAAGCCAATTTGCCATAAAGTGTCATAATAAATCGCTTTCGCGCCGTCGGAAATCAGCGTGCCGAGCGAGGTTTGCGGCTCTTGCACGCCGAGGCCGAGGAAGGAAATGAAGCTCTCGGTGATGATGATGTCGGGCACAAGGAGCGTGGCGTAGATGACCACGATGCCCAGCAGGTTGGGCAGGATGTGGCGCAGGATGATGCGCGTGGTCGGCACGCCGGTAGCTTGCGCGGCCTCGATATACTCGCGCGCTTTCAGCGTCAGGGTCTGCCCGCGCACGATGCGCGCCATGGCGGGCCAGGAGAGCAGGCCGATAGAAAGATACAGCACAGACAATGACTTGCCGAACATCACCAGCATCAGGATGAGGACGAACATGAAGGGTATCGACAGCATTATGTCGCAAAGCCGCATCATGAAACCGTCGATCCGGCCGCCAAGGTAGCCCGAAACCGCGCCGTAAAGGGTGCCGACGACGACCGAAATCGCGGTGCCGATGAGGCCGACCAAGAGCGAAATGCGCACCCCCATCGCGGTGCGCGCGAAGAGGTCGCGGCCCTGATCGTCGGCGCCGAACCAGTAGGTCAGCGAGGGGCGGCCGAGCTCGTCGGCGTGGCCCATGATGTTGAAGTCGATAAAATCGTAGCTAAATGGCGCAATGGCTTGGCCGAATGCGGCAAATGCAATGCAAATGGCCAGCATCGCCAGCCCCGCGACCGCGGCCTTGTTGCGCCAAAAGCGGCGGCGGGCATCAGCCCAGAGCGAGCGACCCTTGACCTCTTCCAGCCCCGCGAGCCGCGTGGCAAGTGCCTGCATGTTGATGGGGGTTAGCATCTCAATACCGTATCTTGGGGTCTACCCAAGCGTAAAGCACATCGACCACGAGGTTGAAGAGGATCGTCAACCCGCCGGCCAGAAGCGTCACGCCCATCATCACCGCGTAGTCGCGGTTCAATGCGGCATCGACAAAGAATTTACCAACGCCGGCGGTCGAGAAATACATATCGACGACGACAGAGCCGGTTATCATCGCAACAAACACCGGGCCGAGATAGCTCAGAACCGGGATCAGTGCGGGTTTCAGGGCGTGGCGGGTGATGACTTTCCAAGTCGGCAATCCCTTGGCACGGGCGGTCCGTATATGGTTCTGCGTCAAAACCTCCAGCATCGAAGAGCGCATGATCCGGGCAATCGAGGCCATATAGGCGGTGCCCATGGCGAGAATTGGCATGAGCTGGTGTTTCCAATCTCCACCCTCCCACCCTCCGCCAGGAAGCCAGCCGAGCCAGCGAGTGAAGATCAGAACGAGAATGGGCGCCAGGACGAAATTCGGCAGCACTGAGGCGCCTATGGAAATGCCTATGGAAAGGTAATCCAGCCACGTGTTCTGGAAAATCGCGGCCAGCACGCCCAGGCCAATACCGCAGACGACTGCCATGACAAAGGCCCAACCGCCGTATTGGAATGTCACGGGAAAACCCTGCGCGATGATCTCATTCACGGTGCGGTCTTTGTAGACAAACGAGGGGCCGAAGTCGAAATGGGCGACCATGCCCCAGACGTAAGAAATCATCTGTCGCCACAGCGGCTGATCCAATCCGTACTTGGCGTTCAAATTGGCCAAGACGGCGGCGGGGAGTTTCTTTTCATAGGTAAAAGGCCCTCCTGGTGCGGCGTGCATCAGGAGGAAAGAGATCACGATCAACGCCAGAAGCGTCGGCACGGCCACGGCGAGCCGCTTGGCAATATAGGTCAGCACCTATTGCGCCACGCGATAGAGGTCTTTGGCATACCAGAATTGCATGGCGTCATGCTCGGCCAGCCCCTTGAGATCCGGTTTCACCATATCGACCTTGGCATAGTGATAGATCGGGATGATCGGCATGTCTTTGGCCAGAATTTCCTCGGCCTTGGTGTAATTGGCCGAAGGATCGGCCATGCCTTTTGCGTCCTTCAGCAGCTTGTCATAGTCGGCGTTCGAATACTTGATATCGTTGTTGGTAGAATAGGTGGCCCAAAGGTCCAAGAAGGTCGAGGCCTCGTTATAGTCGGCACACCAGGCATAGCGCGCCATTTCGAAATCTCCGGCGATCAACTTGTCGGTGTGGACCTTCCACTCGTAATTGTTTGGCGTCAGCTGCACGCCGAGGGTCTGTTTCCACATCTGCTGAACCGCGACCGCGATTTTCTTGTGCGCATCCGAGGTGTTGTAATTCAGCGTGATCTGCAGCGGATTGTCGGGGCCGTATCCAGCCTCGGCCAAAAGCTTGACCGCCTCGGCATTGCGGTCGGCCTGGCTTTCCTTGGCGTAGTCGATATCCGGCATGGTAAAGCCGTTGATCGAGGGAGGGGTCCAGGAATAAGCCTCGGTCTGGCCGCCCTGCAGGATATTGTCGACGATCACCTTGCGGTCGATGGCCAAAGACAGGGCGCGGCGCACGCGCGGGTCGTGCAACGCCGGGTTGCCCTTTCCTTCCGCGACATTCATCATGTAGGTATAGGCGCATGCATAAGGCGTCGAGCGCGCCTCGTTCGGGAGTTGGGCCTTCAGGGCCGGGTATTTGCCCGCCGGAACATCGGTGCGATCCAATTCTCCGGCCTGATAGCGCACCAGCGCCGCATCTTCGTCATTGATGACCAGTGCCGTCACCGGTGACATGATGACATTGGCCGCATCCCAATAGGTTGGGCTCTTTCCCTCGGTGTATTTCTCGCCGTCCACATATTCCTTCAGCACATAGGCGCCGTTGCCTACGATATTGCCCACCTTGGTCCAATCGGCCCCGAATTTCTTGATCACCGCGCGCGGGGCGGGGAAAAGAGAGGTATTGGTCAGCATCTTGGTGAAATAGGGAATCGGATTGTCCAGCGTCACTTCCAGCGTGTGATCGTCCAGCGCCTTCACCCCCAGCTGATCGGGTGGCAATTTGCCCGCCGTCACATCGGCCGCATTCTTGACCTGGGCCAGTTCCAGGAAATAGGCATATTCCGACGCGAGCTTCGGATCGGCCAGCCTTTGCCAGCCATAGACGTAATCGGCGGCGGTCACCGGCGTGCCGTCGGACCATTTTGCCTCGGGACGCAATTTGAACGTATAGGTCAATTTGTCGTCCGAGACGGTGTAAGACAGCGCCCCCGCCGGAACCAGGTTGCCGTTGCCATCCTCGTTGTAAAGTCCCTCGAAAAGCCCGCGCGCGATGTCGCTGTCCTCGACCGAGGAAATCAGCTGCGGGTCCAGCGATTTCACGCTGTCGAGCATCCGGTAGGTATAGGCCTGGTTCGCGGCCAGCTCTTCGCCGGTTTTCGGGTTCTTTTCGGCCAGCGCAGGCAGGGCGCCGAGGGCGAGGATCGTGGTCAACAGCAGCGTTTTCATGGACTTCTCCCTGATGGCCCATGGTCTTGGGCCTTGGGGGCAAGCCTAGGCCGATGGGGCCCCAAGTCCAGTGCAATTTGCGGCTGTGACGCAGGGAAAGGTCAGGGCAGCGGGGTCCAGATCACGTCGTCGATGCGTGGCGCATGGGTCGCCAGCATCACCAGCCGGTCGAAGCCCAAGGCGATGCCCGAAGTCGGCGGAATCAGCGGCAAGGCGGCCAGCAGGTCTTCGTCCAGCGGATAGCGCTCGCCGTAGACGCGGGATTTCTCGTCCATTTCGGCCTCGAAGCGCTTGCGCTGTTCGACCGGGTCGGTCAGCTCGCCGAAACCGTTCGCCAGTTCCACCCCGCAGGCGTAAAGCTCGAACCGTTCCGCAAGCCGCGGGTCGCCGGGCAGCCGCCGCGCCAGCGCCGCTTCGGCGGCCGGATAGCGGTCAAGGATCGTGGGCCGACCGATCCCCAGATGCGGCTCGACATGGGTGACGAGAAGGGCGGAGAGAAGGTCGCTCCAGGTGTCGTCGTCGGCCACGCGGAGGCCGCGCGCCCGGGCCTGGGCGGCCAGAGGCGCGGCCTCGGTCATGCCATCGGGGCGGATCGATTCCATCAGGTCGATGTCGGCATAGCGCGCCAGGGCCTCGACGACGCCCAGCCGCTCGGGCGGTTCGAACGGGTCGCAAGCCACGGATTCCCAACGGAATTCCCGCGTGCCGGCCAGGGTCGCGGCCATCTGCATCAGGGCCACGCAATCCTCCATCAGCTGGCTGTAGGGCGCCCCCGCGCGATACCATTCCAGCATGGTGAATTCCGGGTGATGTCGCGGCCCGCGCTCGCGGTTGCGCCAGACATGGGTCAGGGCGAAGATGCGCTCCTCCCCGGCCGCCAGCAGCTTTTTCATCGCGAATTCGGGCGAGGTATGCAGGTAAAGCTGCTGGGCCGCGCCGTCGTTGCCGATGGCGGTGGTCGCAAAGGCATGCAGATGCGCCTCGTTGCCCGGCGAGGCGGCCAGAGCGGTCGGGTCGATCTCCAGGAAGTCCTGCGCCGCGAACCAAAGTCGCAGCTGCGTCGCCAGCCGCGCGCGCAGCAGCAGGGCCGGACGGCGGTCGGCATGGCGTTCGGGGGTCCACCAGGGGGCGCGGGTCATATTCTTTCTCTGGCGATTCCTGCAAAAGCAGGCTAAAGGGCGGCTCGGTACGCCTCCGCATAGCCTTGGGGGCCTGTGGACACAAGGAATCCCCGACGTGAAAGTCATCGCTTCGTCGCTCCGCAAGGGCAATATCGTGGAACTGGACGGCAAGCTTTATGTCGTTCTGAAGTCCGAGAATTTCCACCCCGGCAAGGGGACGCCGACGACTTCGGTCGACATGCGCCGGATTTCGGATGGCGTGAAGGTGGCCGAGCGCTGGCGGACGACGGAAATGGTCGAGAAGGCCACGGTGGACGAGCGGCAATACGATTACCTGTATGAGGACGGCGAGGGCTTCCACTTCATGGAGCCGGTCAGCTACGATCAGGTGACGGTTTCGGCCGAGATCGTGGGCGAGGGCTCGGTCTTCCTGCAGGAAGGCGTGAAGGTCTATATCCAGACTTTCGAGGACAAGCCGATCTCGATCGAACTGCCGCAGAAGGCGACGGTGGAAATCGCCGAGACCGAGCCGGTGGTGAAGGGGCAGACGGCCTCGTCGTCGTACAAGCCCGCGATCCTGACGAATGGGCTGCGCGTCCTGGTGCCGCCGCATATCGAAGCGGGGACCAAGATCATCATCAACACCGAAGACCTGAGCTATCAGGAACGGGTGAAGTAAGCTTGCCTTTTCAAGGCCTTGACCGCGCGTCCCAACAGGGGCGCGCGGTTTCGTTTTGCCCCGCGGCAGCAACGGGCGGCGCGGGCTCGATGCCTGCGTCGGCCGTTCTTTTGGGCGTAGGTTTGCGCCGGGCATCGAGCCCGTCTCAAACCTTGCTGCCGCGGGTCAGGTGGGATCGCGGGAGAGAAGCGTCACCCAGGTGTCGCCATAGCGGCGCTGGTCAAGCAGGGTGAAGCCCGGCGGCGGCTCTTGCGGGCTGGCCTCTTCCCACATCGCCACGGCCTCCGGCGCCAGCCAGCCCTGTGCAAGGGCCGAGGCCAATGCCCTTTCTCCCAGGCCCTTGCCATAGGGCGGGTCAAGGAAGACCAGGTCGAAGGCCACTTCCGCCTTGGGCAAAGCGCAGGCGTCGGCCTTGAGGTGGCGTGCTGCAACCCCTTGCATCTTCGCGACATTCGCCGCGATCAGCCGTGCGGCGACCTTGCCGTCGTCGATCAGCACGGCCTCCAAAGCCCCGCGCGACAAAGCCTCCAGCCCCAGGGCGCCGGTCCCCGCGAACAGGTCCAGCACCCGCGCGCCGCGGCAGAGGTCGCCGTGCTTGCCATTGGTCAAAAGGTTGAAGACCGCCTCGCGCACGCGGTCGGAGGTCGGGCGGAGATGCGCCTTGGGGTCGCCCTCGCCGACCTCGGCCAGCTTCAAACCCCGCCACCTGCCGCCGATGATCCTCACTTCAAGAGCGACTTCATCTCGACCGTGACATCGGTGAGCTTGGCCTCGTCCGGCGTCCGACCGGCCTCGATCAGGCGCTTGCCGACCATATAGGCCCGGCTGTCGTTCATCGCATCCACGGCGATCAGCCGGTTGCCCTTGAAATACCAGAAGCTGACGGCATCGCCCACCGGGCCGCGCGTCAAGACCCGGTCATAGCCGAGGTTCAGCCCGGCGATCTGCAGCTTGCAATCGTATTGATCCGACCAGAACCACGGCGCCGGCACGTAATCCTTGCCCGCGCCCAGGATGTTCTCGGCCACCAGCTCGGCCTGGTCGATGGCATTGCCGACCGATTCGATCCGCATCTGCGCGCCGTTCAGCGGGAAGGAGGCGCAGTCGCCCGCCGCCCAGACATGGGGCGCCGAGGTGCGGCCCTGCAGGTCGGTCTTGATGCCGTTTTCCAGCACGATCCCGGCCGCTTCGGCCTCCGCCCCGTTCGGCACGATGCCGACGCCGACGATCACGAAATCGGCCGCCAGCTCGCGGCCGTCCTTCAGGCGGACGCCGGTCACCCGCGTCTCGCCCAAAAGCCGGTCCAGCCCGGTTTCCTCCAGGATCACCGCGCCCTTGTCGCGGTGCAGCGCACCGAAATAGGCGGAGGTCTCGGGCGCCGCCACCCGCTGCAGGATGCGCGGCGCCATTTCCAGCACGGTGACCTCCAGCCCCAGCTTGCGCCCCACCGCCGCGGCCTCCAGCCCGATATAGCCGCCGCCGACGATGACCAGCCGCCGCCCCGCGACGAATTCGCCCTTCATCGCATCGACATCGGCGAGCGTGCGGACGGTATAGACGCCCTGAAGCTCGCCCCCCACCGCCGCAGGCAGCCGCCGCGGGGTCGAGCCGGTGGTCAGGATCAGCTCGTCGTAAGCGATGACCTCCACCCCGTTGTCGTCCTGCACCGTCACTTGCCTGGCGCCGGTGTCGATCGCATTGACCGTCGCGCCAAGCCGCAGCGTGATCTTCGCCTCGGCCCAGAATTCGGGCGAGCGGAGCCAAAGCCGTTCTTCCTCCATCTCGCCCAGCAGATAGGCCTTGGACAGCGGCGGACGCTGATAGGGCGGCGCGGGTTCGGCGCCGATCATGGTGATCTCGCCCTCGAAGCCCAGGGCGCGCAGTTTCGCCGCCGCCGCCGCCCCGGCCTGTCCTGCCCCCACGATCACCACATGCGCCATGCTTTCCCCCACTGGTCCTCTTTGCGGACCGACCCTATATCTGGGCGCAACGGAAACGCAAACCGCGCGAGGATATGAGATGACGATTTCTGAAGGCCAAAGCCTGCCCGAAGCGACCCTGATGGTGAAGACGGCGGAGGGGATCGCAGATGTCTCGGTCACCGAGCGCAGCAAGGGCCGCTCGGTCGTGATCTTCGGCCTGCCGGGCGCCTATACCGGCACCTGCTCGAACGCCCATGTGCCCTCGTTCATCCGCACCTTCGACAAGTTCAAGGCCAAGGGCGTGGACGAGATCATCTGCGTGTCGGTCAACGATGTCTTCGTGATGGATGCCTGGGGCAAGCAGACCGGGGCGACGGCGGCCGGGATCACCATGGCGGCGGACCCGGATGCCTCTTTCACCAAGGCGCTGGGGCTGGATTTCGCCGCCGGTTTCGTGCGCGGCGCCCCGCGGTCGAAGCGCTATGCGCTGCATGCGGTGGACGGGGTGGTGAAGGTCTTGAACGTCGAAGAGAGCCCCGGCGCCTGCGATATTTCGGCCGGCGAAGGGCTGTTGCAGCAGCTGTAAGTCCAATCCCGCGGCCCCGCGACCAAAAGGCGCGGGGCCGCGGATGTTTTTGAATCTTCCCCTGACGGCATTTCATGCGACATAGTCTTGCGCCATCCGCCGCCAGAGCGGGGCGAAGGGGGAGAAAGAGATGACGCGCAAGGCGCTGCGGATCACCGCGGAGGAGGCGGCTGCCCTGGTGCAGCCCGGGATGTGGCTGGATTACGGGGTCATCCTCGGCCAGCCGGATGCGTTCGACACGGCGCTGGCGGCGCGCATCCGGGCCGGAGACGTCAGCCGGGTCAAGATCCGCTCCTGCATCTCGGCCCGGGCGCGGGCGGTGCTGGAGGCCGATCCGGACGGGCGCCATGTCATGTGGCACTCCACCCATTTCGGCGGCTATGACCGGCGGAAGTCGGACCAGGGCATCGCGCATTACCTGCCCGTCAACCTGGGCGAAGTGCCGGACTATTACCGCCGCTTCATCGACCCGGTGGACATCGCCGTGCTGAAAGTCGCGCCGATGGAGGACGGCGGCTGGTTCAATTTCGGGCCCTCGACCCTTTGGCTGCAGGCCTTGACGGAACGGGCCAAGGTCGTGGTGGTCGAGGAATGCGCCGCCATGCCGCGCGTGCGGGGCCCGGGCACGGCGATCCATGCGAGCCAGGTGGATTTCGTCATTCCCGGCGACGGCCAACCCCTGCCGGAGCTGCCTAAGGCGCCGGTCTCCGAGGTGGACCGCGCCGTGGCCCGGCTGATCGCCGCCGAGATCGAGGACGGCGCCTGTCTGCAGATCGGCATCGGGGGGATGCCGAATGCGGTCTGCTCGCTGCTCGCGGAAAGCGGCATCCATGACCTGGGCATCCATACCGAGATGCTGACCGATGGGATCGTGGACCTGTATCGCGCGGGCAAGATCACCGGGGCGCGCAAGCAGATGGATGTGGGCAAGATGGTCGCCACTTTCGCCCTGGGCTCGCAATATCTGTATGATTTCCTGGACGACAATCCGGAGGTGGAGTTCCACCCCGTCGATCACACCAACCTGCCGCATTCGATCATGAGGAACGACAATGTCGCCTCGATCAACAACACGACGCAGATCGACCTGCAGGGCCAGGCGGCCTCGGAATCGGATGGGTTCCGGCATATCTCGGGCACCGGCGGGCAGCTGCAATTCGTGCGCGGGGCCTATGCGTCCAAGGGGGGCAAGAGCTTCATCTGCCTGGCCTCGACCTATGAGAAGAAGGGCGAGAGGCGCAGTCGTATCGTGCCGGCGCTGACGCGGGGCAATGTGGTGACCACGCCGCGGACGGATGCGATGTATGTGGTGACGGAATACGGCATGGTCTGCCTGAAGGGCCGCACGGTGCCAGAGCGGGCGAAATTGTTGATCGGCATCGCCCATCCCGATTTCCGCGAAGAGCTGGAACGCGAGGCCCATGCGGCGGGGCTGATCCCCAAGGCCTATTGGTGAAACGGCCGGGCCGGGCATCGAGCCCGCCCCGCCCGTTGCTGCCGCTTCCCTCATAAAAAACGGCCCGCGCGGGAGGAGGTGCGCGGGCCGTTCGAGGTTCCGGGGCGCGGGAGGATGCGCCCCGGCCGTAAGGTTTAGCCGTGGTAGGCCTGTTCGCCATGCTCGACCAGGTCGAGACCCTGACGCTCGGTGTCGCTGTCGACGCGCAGGCCGAAGATCATGTCGACGACCTTGTAGAGCACGAAGGAGACGACGCCCGACCAGACCAGGGTGATGGCGACGGCTTCGAACTGGATCCAGGTCTGCGCGGCGATGGAGTAATCGTCGCCCTTCACCCCGCCCAGCGAGCCCGCCGAAAGGATGCCGGTGCCGATGGCGCCCACGATCCCGCCGACGCAGTGCACGCCGAAGACGTCGAGGCTGTCGTCATACTTCAGCTTGTTCTTCACCACGGTGACGAAGAAGTAGCAGATCAGCGCCACGACGATGCCGAGGATGATCGCGCCCATCGGCCCGATCGTGCCGCAGGCCGGGGTGATCGCCACGAGGCCGGCCACCATGCCCGAGGCCGCGCCCAGCATCGAGGCGGTGCCGCGCTGCAAGGCTTCGATGGCGCTCCACGCCAGGGCGGCGGCGGCTGTGGCGATGAAGGTGTTGATCATCGCCAGCCCCGCGCCGCCATTGGCTTCAAGGTTCGAACCGACGTTGAAGCCGAACCAGCCGAACCACAGCATCGAGGCGCCGATCATCGTCATGACCATCGAATGCGGGGCCATGTTCTCTTTGCCATAGCCCAGGCGCTTGCCGATCACGAGGCAGCCGACGAAGGCCGCGATCCCGGCGTTGATATGCACCACGGTGCCGCCGGCGAAGTCGATGGCGCCCATCTTGAACAGGAGGCCATTGGCATCCCAGACCATGTGGGCAATCGGGAAATAGGCGAAGGTCACCCACAAAGCCATGAACAGCAGCACGGATTTGAACTTCACGCGCTCGGCCCAGGCGCCGATGATAAGGCCGGGGGTGATGGCCGCGAAGGTCATCTGGAAGGCGATGAAGACATATTCCGGAATGACATAGCCGGCCGAGAAGGTCGCGGCCATGCTGTCGGCCGACACGCCCTTCAGGAAGACCTTGGCAAAGCCGCCCCAATAGGGCGAGGTGCCGCCGCCGAAGGTCACCGAATAGCCGTAGATCACCCAGAGCAGCATCACCATGCAGGCGATGACCGTGGTCTGCATCAGGATCGACAGCATGTTCTTCGACCGCACCAGGCCGCCGTAGAACAGCGCCAGCCCCGGGATGGTCATGAACAGGACCAGCGCCGAGGAAGTCATCATCCAGGACACGTCGCCCTTGTCCATCACCGGCGCGGCCGCGGCGGCCGTGGTCGCGGTGGCATCCTGGGCCAGCGCGGGAAGGGCCGTCAGCGCCCCAAGCGCCGCAAGGCCCGCGATTTTCGTCATCGTCTTCATTCTTCCCTCACCCCTCAGAGAGCATCATCATCGGTTTCGCCGGTGCGCACGCGCACGGCCTGCGCCACGTCGATCACGAAGATCTTGCCGTCGCCGATCTTGCCGGTGCGCGCGGTCTTGGTGATCGTATCCACCACCTGGTCGGCCAGATTGTCGGCCACCACGATCTCCAGCCGCATCTTCGGCACAAAGTTCACCGCATATTCGGCGCCGCGGTAAATCTCGGTATGGCCGGACTGCAGGCCAAAGCCCTTGATTTCGGTCACCATCATGCCGCGCACCCCGATCCCGGTCAGCGCCTCGCGCACTTCTTCAAGCTTGAACGGCTTGATGGCCGCAATGATCAGCTTCACGTCGCACCCCTTTCCTTGGATCGTTCCCAGACTGGCCCCATCAAGGCCTTGCCGTCATGACGGGCCTTTCCGCGCTGCAGCACAAGTTTGCGGCGCGGGCGGCTGGCGCATTTTCGGGCAAATGCGCCTGTTTTTAGGGCAATAGCGCCAGGGCGCCCAAATTTAAGGCAAAATGCAGAGGCGAATCGCGCGACTCGGTCCCTCCCCTTTTCCGCAAAAGCCGGTTATTCTCCGCCCCCAAGCGCCCGAAAGCGGCGACAGAGGCATGAGGACAGGATGGCATCGACAGGCAAGGGCCGGGGGCTCACGGCGGACAAACGCTATGACAGCCGCGCCAAGGCGACCAAGCCGGCGCCGTCGCGCAAGCCGGCCGCGAAACCGCCGAAACGGGCGCCGCGCAAGCGCGGGGTCTTCTCGCGCTTCGTTTTGTGGGTCTGGGGCATCTTCTGGGCGATCTTCTGGCGGCTGGGGCTGCTCTTCGGGCTGACGCTGGCCTGCGCGGTGCTTTACTTCTATGTCCAGCTGCCCGATGTCGGCCAGCTGATCGACGGCCGGGCCCGCGGCTCTGTCACGATGCTGGATGCCAACGACCAGACCTTCGCCTGGCGCGGCGAGACCTTCGGCGGCCAGGTCACCCCGGATACGGTCAGCCCGAACCTGCTGCACGCGGTGATCGCGACCGAGGACAAGAGGTTCTATCACCACTTCGGGGTCTCGCCCCGGGGCATCCTCTCGGCCATCGCGATCAACCTCTCGGCCGGGCGGGGGGCCTTCGAGGGCAATGGCGGGTCCACCATCACCCAGCAGACGGCGAAGCTTTTGTGCCTGGGCGTCAAATACGACCCCCGCCAGTGGAAGTCTGAATCCGCCTACGAGGACGATTGCCGCTCGGGCGGGCTGGTGCGCAAGATCAAGGAAGTGCCTTACGCCATCGCGATGGAGGT
>CAMFIX010000003.1 GCA_945952425.1 uncultured Pseudorhodobacter sp.
ACATTCAGGTCTCTCCGGTCAGGCGCATGCCGGTCTTTTTCAGGATGCGGGTCGAGTAAAGGATATCCGAGCCCCGGCACGCGTCGCCCAAAAGGGCCGCCACCTGGGCGCGTTTGTCTTCGACCTCGGCGCGGGTCGCCCCGTGCAGCATGGCGAAGAGGTTATAGGGCCAGCCTTCCGCCCGTGGCCTGCGGTAGCAGTGGGAGACAAAGGGCAGGGCGCCGATCCGGGGCCCGAAAAGGTCGGGCTCGGTGACGTCCCAGACCGACATGCCATTGGCCACCATCCCCAGGGCGTAGTGATTGGGCGCCACGGCGATGCGGCGGATGACGCCTTGGGCCTGAAGGGCGGTCAGGCGGGAGATCACCTCGGCCTCGGTCAGGTCCAGCCAGCTTGCGACCTCGGCGTAAGGCGCGGGCGTCAGGGGCAGGCCGGGGGCCAGCGCCGTCAGGAGCTTGCGGTCGGTGGGGTCGATCATGCGCTCACCCGGAAGCCGATGAAATATTCGCGCTCCTTGGGGAAGCGCAGGATGGGCAGGCCGGTGGCCTGTTCAAGGCGCAGCGCGGTGGTCTCGATGCCCTCGGGCGTCTCGCAGGCCAGGACGAACCACATGTTCAGCCGGTGGGCGCGCTCATAGTTGTGGGCGACCTCGGGGGCGGCGTTGATCAGGGCGCAGATGCGGTCGAAATCCGAGGGCGGGACCTCCATGGCGCAAAGGCAGAAAGCGCCGCCCATGGCCTCGGCATCCAGGAAGGGGCCGAAGCGGGTGATGATGCGCGCCTCACGCAGGGCGCTGAGACGGGTGATGAGGTCTTGTTCGCTGATCCCCGGGACGGCCTCGGCGAAGGGGCGCGGCACCAGGGGGAAGCCCTCTTGCAGGGCGTTCAGGATGCGGCGGTCGGTGGCGTCGAGGTCTGTCATGCGGCCTCCAGCAAGGCGCCGGTCTGTTTGAAGCAGCGGGTCGAGAAGAGCGGGCGGGGGGTGGCGCCCTTGAGGTCGGGCAGGGCGGCCGCGCGGGCGAGGGTCGCCAGCGCCTCGGGGCGGGTGCGGGCGTGGATCATGGAGTACAGCGGATAGGGCCAAAGCGGGTCGGTGCGGCGCTGGTAGCAGAGCGAGATCCCGGGCAGGGCGGCCAGCGCCGGGCCTGCGGTGGGGATGGCGTCAGGGGGCAGGTCCCATACCACCATGGCATTGGCGGTATAGCCAAGCGCCCGGTGGCGGACGATCAGGCCAAGCCGGGTCAGAAAGCCCTTGTCCAGAAGGGTTTGCAGGCGGGCGAGGGTCTCGGCCTCATTGGGCGCGAAGGGGCGGGGGATCAGCGGCAGGCCTTGCGAAAGGGTCTGCAAGAGGCTGCGGTCCTCGGGCGTCAGGCTGTGGGGCTCGCGGGCGCGGGGTGCGGGCATCGGCGCGCGGGGGCCCTGCAGGCGAAAGCCCAGGTCGATGTTGAAGGCCCGCAGGATGGGCAGGTCCAGAAGCGTCAGGCCGGTGGCCTCGCGCAGGCGGGTCAGTGTCGCGGTCAAGGCGCCCGGGTCCGGCGCGGTCGTCACGAACCAGAGGTTCCAGAGGTCTTCCCTGAGGTAGGAATGGTTCACCCCGGGTTCGCCGCTGACCACGGAGGCGACCGCCTCCAGCCGGTCCTCGGGAACCGCCATGGCGCAGAGCGTCGAGGCGCCGGCGCTTTGCGGGCGGACCGTCGCGCCGACGCGGGCCAGCGCGCCCGCGGCCTGCAGGCGGGTCAGGCGGGTCAGCACCTCGGCCTCGGTCAGGCCCAGGGCGCCGCCGATGGCCGCAAAGGGGCGGGGGACCAGCGGCAGGTCGCGCTGGAAACCATCCAGGAGGTCGAGGTCGAGCGCGTCCATCACGAGAGGCATTTTATAGGCCCGACCGATGCGCGCGAGCGGTGAAGAAGATGCCCGAGGGGGCCTCGGCAGCGATTTCTCCGGTCTTTTCGCGGGTCTGGGTGTCGTAGATCACCACCTTGTTGTCATCGCGGGCCGACATCCAGACCTCGGCGCCACGCGGGGCGAATTCCATGTGCAGGATCGCCGCTCCCGGCTCCAAGGTCGCCACCACCTCGTGGCTGCGGCTGTCGATCACCTGCACCTTGCCATTGTCGGGCAAAGCGAAGTTGACCCAGACGTAAGGCGAGGCGGGCTGTTCGATGATGAAGACGGGTTGGCCTGCGACCTCGGTCGCGGCGGTCTGTTTCAGGCTTTGACGGTCCACCCACAGCACCTGATGGCGGCCCACCGCCGGAAGCGCGTATTGCCCCTCGGCGAAGGCCCAGCTTTGCAGGTGCGGCATCTTGTAGACCGGCATGTCCTCGCCCTCGCGGCCGTAGTCGGTCAGGAAATGCAGCGGCTGGGGCGCCTCGGCCCAGAGGTCGAAGGCGGTCACCCCTTTCTCGCCAAAGAGGCCGACGAGGTAGGTGTGGGCGTCGTCGGTGATCACGGCGTCAAAGGGGTTCTTGCCGGCATTGCCGATCATCGAGACCTTGGGGTCACCCTTGAAGTCGCCCAGGAAGACCTCGCCCGTGTCCCAGACCGCCCAGGCAAAGCGGCGGCCGGGGACGTCCACCAGGCCGATGGTCTTGCCCTTCATCGGGATATCGGCGACCAGCGCCAGGGTCTCGGCATCAAAGACCTTGACCCCGCCGGGCTCATAGTTGGACACCGCCACCAGCTTGCCATCGTCGGAAATCGCCCCGCCGATGGAGTTCCCCGCCTGCACCACCCGCGCCACCAGCTTTTGCGCCACAAGGTCGACCTTGGACAGGCCCCCGTCGCGGCCGAAGACATAGGCGTAACGCTCGTCCGGGGAATAGGTCAGCGAGGCATGCGACAGATCGCCAAGCCCCTCGATCCGGCCCAAGGCGGCGCGGTCCGAACGGTCGATCTCCAGGACCGAGCCGGTGGCGCGTTCGACGACCAGGCCAAGGTCGCCGGTGGCCTGGGTCTCGGAAGACGTTTCGGCTTGGGCGCCGAAGGGGGAAAGGATCAGGGCCAGGGAAAAAGCCAGGTCCCAGAGGGGTTTGCGCATGGTTCAGTCCTTCAGGTAGGCGGCAATCCAGGCGGCCTCTTCCTCGGTCAGGAGGGGGCGCCAGGGGGGCATGGCGGTGCCGGGGATACCGTCGAGGATGATCAGGGTCAGGGCCTCGGGCGGCTTGCCCTCCAGCGCCTGGGGGGTCAGGGGCAGGCCAAGCCCGCCCTTGAGGGTCAGCCCGTGGCAAGAGCCGCAATCCTGCTGGACCATATGCGCCAGGCGGGGCGCATCGACTTCGGCCTGGGCGGGCAGGGCCAGGAGGAGGGGCAGGAGCCTAAGCATAGGCCGCCATCCCGGCGCCGTGGCAAAGGGCGGCGTCCGCGGCGTGGATGGACGGGTAAAGCCCCGCCACCGCGCCGATCAGGAAGAGGGTTGGCACCTCGGGCGGCAAGTGGGAGGCGACCTCAGGCAGGGTCGCCAGCGTGGCGGTCACGCGCAGTTCTTGCGGCGTGGTGGCGGAGGCGACCGCCAGGACGGGCGTGTCGACGGCGCGGCCATGGGCGACCAGGTGCCCTGCAATCTCGGCGATATTGCCGACGCCCATGTAGATCACCAAAGTCGCCGAAGGATCGACCAAGGAGTCCCAGTCGAGGTCCAGCGCGGCGTCCCGCGCCCGGTGGCCGGTGACATAGCGGACCGAGGTCGCAAGGCCGCGATGGGTCAGCGGCACGCCCGTCGCGGCTGCCGCACCTTGCGCCGAGGTGATGCCGGGGACATAGGCGACGGGCAGGCCCGCGGCGCGCAGGGCCTCGGCCTCCTCCGACCCGCGGCCGAAGATCAGCGGATCGCCGCCCGGCGACCGACCCACCCGCAGGCCCTTGCCCGCGAGGTCGGCCGACATAGCGTTGGTCCGCGCGTGCGTCATCTTGTGGCAGCCGGGCAGCTTGCCGACATCCACCCGCCGCGTGGCAGGGGGCACCAGGCCCATGATCTCGGTGCTGACCAGGCGGTCATGGACCACCACATCGGCCGCCTCGATGGCCCGCAAGGCCTTCAGCGTCAGAAGCCCGGGATCGCCGGGACCGGCGCCCACCAGCAGGACCGAGCCCTTGGGGAAATCCGTCAGGTCTTTCATGGGGGCACCTTTCGAAGGGAAGGGTGGCGGGATGCGTGTGGGGCGCATCCCGCCGAGGGCCTGCCCGGATGGGGACACATCCGGGCAGGGGGAGAGGTCAGTAAACGTCGTCGCGGGTATTAGCGACGTTGAACTTGCCCGTGGGCGTGATCAGACGGGGATCCTTGATCACCTTCTTCAATTCCAGCGTCTTGTCGTCGATCACGACGATGGCGCTTTCCTTGTCCTTGGCGTTCCAGACCGAGAACCAGACTTCCGTCCCGTCCTTGTTGAACTCGGGCTGCACGACGCGGGGCTGGCCGTCGGTGATGCCGGCCCATTCGGCGATGGGCAGGGTCTTGAACTCGGGGTCCTTGGCCGGGTCGCCGCCCATGGTGGCGATGTCATAGACCGCGACCGAGCCCGAGGTTTCAGCATCGGGGTTCAGCGTGACGTCGACGTAAAGGTGATTGGACGCCGGGTTGGTCTTGATGAACAAGGCGCCGCCGCCAAGGCCCGCGAAGGTGTCGACCACTTTCCAAGCCTGTTCCGGGTGGCCTTCCGGGTCCGTCCCGATCAAGGAGATCGCCTCGTCGCCCAGGTGCGAGGTCGCCCAGACCGGTCCATAGACCGGGTGGACAAAGTTCGCGCCGCGGCCCGGGTGGGGCTTCTCGCCGCCCGAGTCGATGACGCCGACCAGCTTGTCCTCCTTGGTGTCGATGATTGCGACTCTGTTCCGCGCATTCGCCGCCACCATGAAATACCGCTTGGTGCTGTCGAAGCCGCCGTCATGCAGGAAGCGTTCGGCCTCGATCTCGACGGTCTTCAGGTTCTTCAGGTCGGAATAGTCGATGATCAGGATCTTGCCGGTCTCCTTTACGTTGACGATGAATTCCGGGTGGTAATGGCTGGCGACGATCGAGGCCACGCGGGGTTCCGGGTGGTATTCCTGCTCGTCATAGGTCATGCCCCGGGTGGATTCGATCTTCAGCGGCTCCAGCGTCTGGCCGTCCATGATGACGTATTGCGGCGGCCAATAGGCGCCCGCGATGGCGTATTTGTCCTCATAGCCCTCGAATTTCGAGGTCTCGACCGACCGCGCCTCCAGCCCGATCCGGATGGTGGAAACCGTGGCGGGCTCTTTCATCCAGAGGTCGATCATGTTGACCACGCCGTCGCGGCCGATGACGAAGAGATAGCGCCCCGAGGCCGACATGCGGGAGATATGCACCGCGTAGCCGGTCTTGATGACCGCGCGGATTTCATAGCTCGTCCCGTCGATCAGCGCGATCTCGCCGCTGTCACGCAGCGTCACGGACATCAGGTTCTCGATGTCCCAGTCGTTTTCCTTGGCCTTGGGTCGGTCCTCCGGCTTCACCAGGACCTTCCAGCTGTCCTTCATGTCCTTCATGCCCCATTCGGGCGGGGTCGGAGGCTCCAACAGCAGGTATTTCGCCATGAGGTCGACCTGTTGCTCGGTCAGCTGCCCCGAGGTGCCCCAGTTCGGCATCCCCGCCGGAGAGCCATAGGTGATGAAGCTTTGCAGGTAGTCATAGCCGTTTTCGCGGGTGATGTCGGTCGTCAGGGGCTTGCCCGTGGCGCCCTTGCGCAAGACGCCGTGGCAGCCGGCGCAGCGCTCGAAATAAATCGTCTTGGCCTCGTTCCATTGCTCGGGGGTCAGGACGGGGTCACCCGCCTGCAGCCCGGGGATTTCAAGGTTCAGCTGTCCCATCGTGGTCATCGAGGCCTGGTAAGAGGCGTCGGGCGTGTCGCCGTGGCTGGCGGGCTTGTCCTCGGCCAGGACGGGCAGGGCCAAGAGGGCCGCCGCACCGCCCCAGAGAAGGGCTTTGGCGGAAATGGCTCGGGTGAACATGGGGGTCTCCGTGAAGCTGGTGAGGCTGAGGGCGGTATGCGCTCGATTCGCCGTGGTTTCCTTGACTTCCGTTAAGGACGTTTGCCGAGGGCTGACGCAGGGTCTGCGCATGGCTTTCGGGGGCGCCCATGCGGATTCTGTCCTGTCTTTTGCTATTGGCCTTGCCCGCCTGGGCCGAGGTCCCGCCCCCTTTGGCGGCGGAGCTGTTCGGCGTGCCGGGTCCCGTGCAGGTAACCCGCGAAGAGGGCGGCGTGCCGGGCTGGCGGGTGGAGCAGGGCGGCCAGGTGGTCGGCGAAATCGGCTCCTCCTGGGAGATCGCGGGGACCCTGGGATACTCCGGCGAGCCCTTGGATGTGCTGGTCGCCGTGACGCCGGACGCGCGGATCGCGGGGGCCAGGCTGGTGAGGCAGTCCGAGCCGGTCTTGACCTTGGGCATATCCGAGGCTGACATCGCCGCCTATGTCGACAGTTTCGCGGGCCGCGACCTGCGGGCCGATGCGCCCCTGCCGCCGGTGATCGCCAGGGCCACCGTGTCAACCGGGGTGATCGCCGACGGCATCCTGACGACGGCGCGGAGTCTGGCCATCGGGCGGGGCTGGCTATCGGGCGCAGGGATCGACCGGCAGGGGTTCACGCAGACCGATTGGGCGGGTCTGGTGGCCATGGGGGCCTTGGCCGAGGTCCGGGTCTCGATGGCGCAGGCGGCTCAGGCCTTGCAGGGCGCCAAAGTGCCGATCCAGCCGGGGGAGGGCGATTTCCTGCACCTGTGGGCCGGGGTGATCGACCCGCCGACCGTGGGCCGCAGCCTGTTAGGCCAGCAGGACTACACCCGCGCCATGGGACGGGCAGGCGGCGCGGGGGCGGTGCTGGCGGTGATGTCCTTGGGGTTGCAGGGCCACCGCGGCACCGAATGGAAGCAGACTGGCCGCTTCGACCGGCTGGAAGTCATCCAGGGAGACACGGTCTGGGTCCCCGAGGCGGGCGCCTTCCAGATGGTCAAGACGCTGGCGCTGGAGGCCCCGCAGATGAAAGAGATCAGCCTCTTTGCCCTGCCATCCCAGATCGACCCCCTGCGCCCCTTCACGCTGCGCCTCACCGCCCGGCGTGAGACCTCCGGGGGCCAGGTGACCATGCCCATCAACGTCGAAATCTCTCTGCCGCAGACCTTTCGCACCGACACCCGCCCCCTCTGGCAGCAAGCCTGGGAGACCAAACGGCCAGAGGTCCTGACGGTCGCCCTGATGCTGGCCGTCCTGACCCTGATCCTCTTTGCCCAAGAGGCCATCACCGCCCGCCCCCGCCTTTGGCTGCGCCTGCGCGCGGGGTTCCTGACGGCCTCGGTCCTGATCCTCGGCCTCGCGCTGAACGGCCAGCTCTCGGTCGTGCAGGTCGTGGCCTTCGTCCATTCCCTGCTGACGGGCTTTCGCTGGGAGACCTTCCTGATCGAACCGGTGATCTTCACCCTTTGGGGTTTCGTCGCGCTGGGGATGCTGTTTTGGGGCCGCGGCGTCTGGTGCGGCTGGCTCTGCCCCTTTGGCGGCTTGCAAGAGCTGTCGAACCTCGCCGCGCAGCGCCTGGGGGTCCGGCAAATCCCCGTCCCCCAAGCCCTGCATGAACGCCTTTGGGTGATCAAATACACCGCTTTCGTGGCGATCCTGGCCTTGTCCTTCCACTCGATGCAGGACGCCATCCGCCTGGCCGAGATCGAGCCCTTCAAGACCGTCTTCACCCTGCGCCTGATGCGCGCCTGGCCCTTCCTGGCCTTCGTGGCGGCCCTTCTGACCGCGGGCCTCTTCATCGAGCGGTTTTACTGCCGCTATCTCTGCCCCCTCGGCGCCGGCCTCGCGCTGCCTGCGAAACTGAAGGTCTTCGACTGGCTGAAACGCCGCCCGCAATGTGGCCGCGAATGCCGCCTGTGCGAGACGAAATGCACCGTCGGCGCCATCGACGCCTTGGGGCGGATCAATGCCAATGAATGCGTCCTCTGCCTGCGCTGTCAGGTCACCATGAGCGACGCCCAGCAATGCCCGGTCCTGAAACGCCGGGCGAGGAGTGCCGAATGATGCTGTTCTCCGAGGGCTTCCGGATCTTCTTTGCCGCCGCCGTGGGCTTTGCTCTGGTCGCCATGGCCTGGTGGCTGGGCTGGTGGGGCGGCCTTCTCCCTGACCTGCCCTCGCCTTTGGCGCCGATGCAATGGCATGCCCACGAGATGATCTTCGGCTATGGCTCGGCGGTGCTGGCGGGGTTCTTCATGACGGCGGTGCCGAACTGGACCGGCGCCAAGGGGGCACCCGCGCGCTTCCTGGCCCTGGCCTTCGCGGTCTGGGCCCTGGGGCGGGCGGCCATGCTGGGCGGAGGGCTTTGGCCGCTGTTGGACTTGGCCTTCCTGCCCCTCCTCGGGGCCAAGATCGCGGGCCTGCTGTTCAAGGCGCCCAAGCCGCAGCAGTTGATCTTCCTCTTGGCCCTTGCGCTTTTGTGGAGTGCCAACCTCGCCTTCCACCTTGAAATGCAAGGGGTTCTGACCGACGGCATCGCCCCCGGACTGCGGGCAGGGTTGGTGACGCTGATCGCCATGATCCTCATTCTGGGCGGCAGGGTGACCCCCGGCTTCACCCGCAACGCCATGGTGGGCGCGGGCCGCGAGACCCGGCTGCCCTGGAACCCCGCCCCCTTGGCCATCCTCACTGCCGCGCCCGCCCTGGCCCTGCCGCTGGCGCTCCTGGTGGGCACGCCGGAGACCCTGACCGCCGCCCTCGCCGCCCTCGCGGGTGCCGGAGCCCTGGCCCGCGTCGCCCTCTGGCAAGGCCTCTGGACGCGGGGCAAGCCGATCCTCTGGACGCTGCATCTCTCTTATGCCCTCGCGGGGCTTGGCCTGATCGCCCTGGGTGCCGCCCATCTCGGCCTCCTTCCCGAGCTTGCCGCCCTGCATCTCTTGGGCATCGGCGCGGTCGGGGGCATGACGCTTTCCGTCCTGACCCGGGCCAGCCTCGGCCACTCCGGCCGACCGCTGATTGCGCCGCGCCCCGTGGCCTTGGCCTATGCCCTCATCCCCTTGGCCACCCTTGCCCGCTGCCTCGGCGCCGAGACCGGGGCGGCGCTGCCCACCGCCACCGCCGGGGCGCTCTGGTGCTTGGCCTTCGCCCTGGTCCTGGTCACCTATTGGCCGATCTGGAGCCAACCCCGACCGCCCCGCGCGCCCGTCGCAAGGCAGCCACGATGAGACGCCGGAGCCTCCTGATCTCGGCCCTCGCCCTTGCGCTGCCCGCCCGCAAAGCGCCGGTCCAGCTCTGGGAGGGCCACGGCCTCGGCGGCGCAGTGTCGCTGCGGCTGGAGGGCACGCCGTCAGACCTCGCCCTGATGGCGCCACGGATCGCGGCCGCGATCGCCGAGGTTGAAGCCATCGCCTCCTTGCACAAGGACTCCGAGCTGACGCGGCTGAACCGCATGGGCCACCTGAACTGGCCGTCCCGGGGGTTGCTGGATCTTCTGACCCTCGCCGATCAGGTCCACCGGGCGACCGGGGGCGCCTTCGACCCCACCGTCCAGCCGCTTTACCTGGCCCTGGCCCGGGGCGAGGACCCGACCGACGCCCGCGCCGCCACAGGCTGGAGCCGGGTGCAGGTGACAGGCGCCGAAATCCGGCTCGACCGGGGCCAGGCCCTGACACTGAACGGCATCGCCCAAGGCTGGGCGGCCGACCGCATCGCCGCGCTCTTCCGCGCCCATGGTTACCGCGCGCTGATCGACATGGGAGAGCTGCAGGCCCTCGGCCCCTGGCCCGTCACCGCCGAGGGGCCGGGGCTGCGACGCGCCCTGACGCTGAGCGCCGCCCTGGCCGTCTCTTCGCCCCTTGCCACGCGGATCGGGGCTGGCCTGCCCCATATCCTGGGGCCAGAGGGCCAAGGGCCACTCTGGCAGACCGTGGCCGTCACGGGCCCCAGCGCCGCCGTGGCCGATGCCCTTTCGACCGGCTTTTGCCTGATGACGGCGGACCAGATCGCAAGTGCCCTGCGGGCCTTCCCCGGCACCGCGGCCGATTTTGCCTGACCCCGTCGCCAATCTTCACAGGTATTTGACTTTTGTTAAGGACGACCGCGCCGCGCCGGTCCATCCCGGACCCACTGCAAACCGCTTGAGGAAGGATTCTCGCATGCGCGAAGTCATGACCAAGAGCATGGCCCGCAACATCTTTTACGGTGGGTCTCTGTTCTTCATCCTGATCTTCGTGGGGCTGACCATTCAGTCCCACTTCTACATCACAGGCACTTCCACCACCGCCGCCGAGCTGACCCCCGATGTCGCCGCCGGCAAGAGGCTTTGGGAGAAACACGCCTGCGTCAACTGCCACACGATCTTGGGCGAGGGCGCCTATTTCGCCCCGGAGGTCGGCAATGTCATGACCCGCTGGGGCGTGGCGCCCGGTGACCACGTGGCGGCCGCCGAGGCGCTGAAGGCCTGGATGGAGGCCCAGCCCTCGGGGATCGAGGGCCGTCGCCAGATGCCGAATTTCGGCCTGACCGACGAAGAATACCGCCAGATCGCCGAGTTCCTGCTGTGGACCGACCAGATCCGCACGCAGGACTGGCCGCCGAATGATGCGGGCTGAGGAGGAAGCCATGAAATATCAATCTCAGAAGGTCGCGCTTGGCTTCTTTGCCGTGGCGCTGGCGCTTTTCGCCGTGCAGGTCACGCTGGGCCTCGTGCTGGGCTGGATCTATGTCGAGCCCAATTTCCTCTCGGGCCTCGTGCCCTTCAACATCGCCCGGATGCTGCACACCAACAGCCTGATCGTCTGGCTGCTTCTGGGCTTCTTCGGCTCGGCCTATTACCTCGTCCCCGAGGAGGCCGAGCGCGAGATCTACTCGACCAAGCTGGCCTGGCTGCAGCTGGCGATCTTCGTCCTCGGCACGGCCGGGGTCGTGGTGACCTATCTCTTCAACCTCTTCGACGGCAATTGGCTCTTGGGCAACGAGGGCCGCGAGTTCCTTGAACAGCCGCGCTGGGTCAAGGCGGGGATCGTCGTGGCCGCGCTGATCTTCCTTTACAACATCTCGATGACCGTGCTGTCGGGCAAAAAGACCGCCATCACCAATATCCTCTTGACCGGGCTTTGGGGGCTGGCGCTTCTGTTCCTCTTCGCCTTCGTGAACCCGGAAAACCTCGGGCTGGACAAGATGTACTGGTGGTATGTCGTCCACCTCTGGGTCGAGGGCACCTGGGAACTGGTCATGGCCTCGATCCTGGCCTTCCTGATGCTGAAGCTGACCGGCGTCGACCGCGAGGTCGTCGAGAAATGGCTCTACATCATTGCCGCCCTCGCCTTGTTCTCGGGCATCCTTGGCACCGGCCACCACTATTACTGGATCGGCACGCCGGGCTATTGGCAGTGGATCGGCTCGGTCTTCTCCTCCCTTGAAGTCGCGCCCTTCTTCTCGATGATGGCTTTCGCCTTCGTCATGGTCTGGAAAGGCCGCCGCGACCATCCGAACAAGGCGGCGCTGTTGTGGTCCTTGGGCTGCGCGACGTTGGCTTTCTTTGGCGCGGGCGTCTGGGGCTTCCTCCATACGCTGCATGGGGTGAATTACTACACCCATGGCACGCAGATCACGGCCGCCCATGGTCACCTCGCGTTTTACGGCGCCTATGTCTGCCTGAACCTTGCCCTGATGTCTTACGCCCTGCCGCATCTGCGCGGTCGTGACCCCTATAACCAGGTGCTGAACATGGCCTCCTTCTGGCTGATGTCGGGCGGGGTGGTCTTCATGACCTTCGTCCTGACCTTTGCCGGGACGGTGCAGACCCATCTGCAACGCGTCATGGGCATGTCCTACATGGAGGTGCAGGACCAGCTCTGGATCTTCTACGCCATGCGCTTCGGCGCCGGGGTGGCGGTGGTCCTGGGCGCGGTGCTCTTCATCTGGGCCATGGCCTTCCCAAGCCGCGAGATCATCGAGCCCGGTCAGGTCCCGGCGGAGTGATGCAGATGGATGGAAACCTGATGGGGGCAGTCGATGCCCCCTTCTACCAGCCGCAGGCCGACGAATGCGACGTCTTCACGGCCGCCGCGTCCCGCCGCCTGCCGGTGCTCTTGAAAGGCCCCACCGGCTGCGGCAAGACCCGCTTCGTCGCCCATATGGCGGCGCGGCTGGGGCGGCCGCTCTATACCGTCGCCTGCCATGACGACCTGGCGGCCTCCGACCTGATCGGCCGCTGGCTCCTGAAGGGCGGCGAGACGGTTTGGGTCGACGGCCCCCTGACCCGGGCCGTCCGCGAGGGAGCGATTTGCTACCTCGACGAGGTGGTGGAGGCGCGCAAGGACGTGACCGTCGTCCTCCACCCCCTGACCGACGACCGCCGCATCCTGCCCATCGACCGGACCGGCGAGGAAGTCGCAGCCCACCCGGATTTCCTCTTGGTGGCCAGCTACAACCCCGGCTACCAGAACATCCTCAAGACGCTGAAACCCTCGACACGGCAGCGCTTCGTCTCGCTGGAATTCGGCTTCCCCAAGCCGGATCAGGAAACCCTGATCGTCGCCCGCGAAAGCGGCCTCGACCCGGAGCGCGTCAAGCCCCTGATCCGGCTGGCGGGCAAGCTGCGCGCCATGAAGGGGCAGGATCTGGAGGAGGGCGTCTCGACAAGGCTGGTGGTCTATGCGGCCAGCCTGATCGCGGGCGGCATGGGCCTGTCTCGCGCGGTCGATATCGCGATGATCGAGCCCCTGACCGATGATGCGGATGTGAAGGCTGGGCTCCGCGATCTTGTCCTGGCGGTTTTCGGGTGAGGCCCGGCATGGACAAGATCGACCTGGCACCATGGGAGCCCGAGGAAACGGTGGGCAAACTGTGGCATGCCTTTGCCAGCCGTCTGGACGGCCCCCCCGTCCACGACGGAGCCCGTGTGGACCTCTCTCAGGTTCAGGGACGGCTGGCAGTCCTGTTCCGCGGTCTCGGCGGCGATCAGGCCACCGAGATACGCGGGGTGGGGGAGGAGACCTCGCACCACCGCCTGTCGTTCCTGCGCAGGCTTGGCACCTGGGCCGACCGCGTGCCGCGCGCGAGCCATGACGGCGGCATCCTGCGCCTGCCGGAGTCCTTGGCGGTCTTCCCTGATCCCCGCGCCAATGCCGCGCTGTATCTCTGGTTGGCGGCGGCGGCCGTGGGGTTGCAGGGGCTTCACGCGCCCTCAGACCCCGACCCGCTACGCGCCGACCTGCAAGCCCTGGAGGTGGCGCGCCAGATGACGCAAGCCGCCCTGACGCTGGCGCCGGGTTTCCGTGCGCTGCATGCCGACCTCTGCGCCCTGACCCTTTCCACCCGGCCCCGCGCGACCCTCCCCCCCACTGAGGCCGCCATCGAGGCCCATATCCGCTGCGCCTTGGGCGACCCTCAGACGCCCCCGCCGCTGCCCACCAAGGCCCCCCGCGGTTACCGCCCCTTCCGCCCCGTGGCGCTTTGGCCCGACCTGCGCGTCGCGGCGCCGTCCGAGATCTCCGCCGCCGAGACCCGCCAGACGGAGGGCGCCCCCGAAGAGGCCACCGAGGGCAAATCCCGCCGCGCCCGGCGCCGCAAAGCCGACCAGGCCGAGCGGAAAGACAGCCTCATCCTGCACAAATTCGAAGCCATCCTCTCGATGACCGAGTTCCTGAACCTCAACCGCCGGATCGAGGATGACGACGAGGACACCGCCCGCAAGGCCGCCGAGGACCAGGAAGAGATCGGCCTGGCCCAGGTCTCCAAGGCGCCGGCGACCCGGCTGAAACTCCACCTTGACCTCGCCCCCGAGGATGTCGACCGCGAGGCCCTGTCGGGCGTCCAGCTCTACCCGGAATGGGACACCAGAACAAAGGCTTACCTGCCCGCCCATGCCCGCGTCCTGACCTCGCGCGCCGAACCTGCCGCAGAGGTCCCCGCCTTCCGCGCCGACCCCAAAGCCCAAGCCCGCATCCGCGCCGTCCGCCGCCAGTTCGAGGCCCTGCAGCCCTCCCGCATCTCGGTCCCCGGCTTCACCGACGGCGACGAGCTGGACATCGAGCGCCTCTTGCGCGCCCAGGTCGACCTCTGCGCCACCGGAGAGGGCTCCGACCGCGTCTGGCGCCAGATGCGGCCCGAGCGGCGCGACCTGTCGGTTTCCATCCTCTTGGACGTCTCGCGCAGCACGGAAAGCGCCATCCCCGGCCATGGCCACGAGGGCCGCGCCGTCATCGACATCGAACGCGAGGCGCTGGCGGCGCTGGCCTGGGGCCTGGACGCCTGCGGCGACCGCTTCGCCATCCATGCCTTTTCCTCGCTGCGGCGCCACCGCGTCTTCGTGCAAGAGGTCAAGGGCTTTGCCGAGCCGATGGATGCCCAGACCGAGGCCCGCATCGCGGGGCTGCGACCGGGGCATTACACAAGGCTCGGCGCCGCGATCCGCCATGTCTCGGCGGGGCTGGCGCGGCAGGCCAGCGGGCGCAGGCTGCTGTTGATCCTGACCGACGGCAAGCCCAACGACCTGGATCATTACGAGGGCCGGCATGGCATCGAAGACAGCCGGATGGCCGTGCAAGAGGCCCGCCGCGCCGGGCAGGCGGTCTTTGGCATCACCGTCGACCGCGAGGGCAAGAGCTGGTTCCCGCGGCTTTTCGGCCAAGGTGCCCATGCCGTGATCTCTCACCCCGAAAAGCTGACCCTGGCGCTTCCGGCCATCTATCGCCAGTTGGTGATGGGATGAGCCGCGACCTGCCCGGGGAGCCCCTGATCTGGGTGCTGATCCTGTCGGAATTGGCGGTCTTCGGCGCGGGGCTGGTGGCCTTTCTGGCCGTGCGCCTGACCGATCCGGCTGGGTTTCTGGAGGCGCAAAGCCACCTGCACCGGCTGAGCGCAGGCATCAACACGCTGGTTCTGGTGACCTCGGGTTGGTTTGTGGCCCGGGCAACGCAGGGGCGCATCTGGCCGAACCTTCTGCCTGCCCTCGCGCTGGGGGCAGTCTTCCTGGGGCTGAAACTGGTGGAGTGGGCCGACCTCGCCTCCCGAGGCATCAGCACGGAAACCCACGCTTTCTTTACCTTTTCCTACCTGCTGACCGGCTTTCACGCCGCCCATGTCCTTGCCGGCATGGTTCTTTTGGCGGTCACTGGCGCCACCGGCTCGCGCCCCGCACTCGAGGCCGGAGCCGCCTTCTGGCACATGGTCGACCTCGTCTGGGTGCTGCTTTTCCCCGTGGTTTACCTGGTATGAGCCCGACCCGCGCCTGGACCTGGCTCTTGGGCCTTTCGGCCGCCTCGACCCTGGCGGGGCAGGGCCTCAGCGGGCCCCTCCTGACGCTGACGGTGCTGGGAGCGTCCTTCTGGAAGGCCCGGGTGATCCTGGCGGCCTATCTTGGCCTGCAGAGGGTGCCGGGTTGGCAAAGGGTCTTCGACCTCGGCCTCGCGGCCCTGACAGCTGTTCTGATCGTCCTGGCCCTGGCCTAGGCCCAGCCGCCCTCGTCCCCCAGCGCATAGGCCCGCAGCGCCTCGAGATCCTCGATCTCGGCCAGGTTCTGGCGGATCTGCACGCCCTGGTCCTTCAGTCGCGCAAAGGCGCGGCTGAGGCTCTCAGGCTTCATCCCCAAACGGCCCGCCATCAGGATCTTGTCATAGGGCAACTGCACCTGCGCGGCCCCGGTTTCGGCCGGGGTCAGCTCCAGCAGGAACTCGGCCACGCGCTGCGCCCCGGTCTGCGCCTTCAGCGCCTCGATCTGCGAGACCAGCGCATGCAGATGGGCATAGGTGGCCGACAAAAGCGAGACCGCCACGGCCGGGTTCTCGCGGATCTGACGCAGGATGACATCGGCCTCGATGCGGATCAGGCGGCAGTCGCTGGCGGCTTCTGCGGCCACGGGATAGGTGTCATGGCGGAAGGCCACCGCCTCGCCGAAGCTGGCGCCACGGGAATAGACCGCCACCACCGCCTCGGCGCCCGAAGGTGCGATGCGGTAAAGCTTCACCCAACCTTCGGCCACGATGTAGATCGCGGTTGCCTGCTCACCCTGGAGGAAGACCGTCTCGCCGCGCGAGAAGTCGCGCAGGCGGGCGTGCGCAAGGACAGTCTCGGCCACGCTATCGGGGGCCGAGGCAAGAAGCAGAGACCTGCGGGCCAATCTCATGATATCGGGCGTCATGAGGCAGGAAGTAATTAAAAGGACATCCAAAGTAAACCTTTTTTGATCGCGCCGGGATGAGGAGCTCCCTTGCATCGTAGGGGTGCAAGGCGGCCTCCCCCCCCTTTCTAGACCCTACCGACCCCTGCCCAGACGACCGCCAGAAGAACGTCATGTTGTCTCGCTGGCACAATCTTCTTGAGGATGAAGCTTGGGCAATTCGAAACTGCCAGCTTTCTTTCTGGCACCCGCGGAGGGAAGCGAACCTGGCTGCTCTGATCTCTATTGTTGGCATGCCATTACCATTACCGTCACCGCCGCGGTCGCCGCCCAGGAAGGTCCTGATGTCGCCGTGGCGGCTCCACCAGAGCTGCGCCGACCTCGGCCTGGCAAGAGGTCAGGTGCTTCGGACCGAGGCGCGCCAGATCATTTGGGTGGGGATCGCCAAGTGGCGCGGCGGAAGGTCCGGCGCGGCCAGCCTTTCGACCAGAAGCCGGGCCGCGGCCTCCCCCATCTGCAGCGCGGGCTGACCGACGACAGAGACCGGAGGCTCGGTGATCTGGGTCCAGTCGGCATCGTGGAAGGTCACCAGAGAGACCGCCTCGCCGATCGCCAGGCCGCGTGCCCTCAGCGTCCGAAAGACTGAAATCCCTATCAGGCTGTCCGAGGCGATGATCGCATCGGGCGGGTTCGGGCCTGCCATGACCTCGTGGATCAGGCGCGCGGTGGCCTCTTCGCCGCTGGCCCCGGTCAGGACGCGGGCGGGCAGGTGGTGGCGGGCAGCGGTGGCAAGGAAGGCCTCGATCCGCTTGCGCACCGCCCCGGTCTGGATCGACTGCGGCCCCTCGAACTGGCCCTGATCGGGCAAGGAGGAGGTGACATAGGCAAGACTGCGGTGCCCGCGCGCGATCAGCTCTTCGGTGACGCCAAGGGCTGCTCCCGTGTCGTCGGTCGTGGCGCAATCGACGCCCAGGCCCGCAACCTCGCGGTCCAGAAGCGTGACAGCAACCCCCGCCGCACTGGCCTCGGCGATATGGGCGGTCTCGGTCACCGAGGCGGGCGAGACGATGATCCCATCCACCCGCCAGGCCAGAAGCCTTTGGATCGCCGCACGCTCCTCGTCCACATCTTCGGCCGAATTGGCCAGGATCACCCCGAAGCCCGCCGCCTTCAGCCGATCGGAAATCCCCCTGACCGCCAGCGAGAAGAAGGGGTTGCCGATGTCGCCCACCACGACCCCCACCGTCCCCGTCCGCCCCGTCGTCATCGAGCGCGCAAGCTGGTTCGGGCGATAGCCAAGGCGGGCGGCGGCGGCCTCGACCGCCTCGCGGGTCTTGGCGCTGGTCGTGCCATAGCCGCCCAGCACGCGTGCCGCCGTGGCCTTGGCCACCCCCGCCGCTTTGGCGACATCGGCCACCGAGGCCGGTTTGGATGCATCACTCATGGGGTCAGCTTACAAGGGTTCTTGACGGATGGTCAATCGCGGCCTATCCATGATTCCAGATTGAGACCGGTATCAATTCAAAAGAGACCGGGCTCATTCTGGAAAAACAACACATCATGCCGAAGGGCCGCTCTGGCGGACCGACCCCGGCTTGCAACAGGAGACCGATATGACCCTGACCCGACGTCTTGTCCTTGGTGCCATCGCGCTCTGTGCCGCGCTGCCGGCGCTGGCCGAAGACAACCCTCTTGGCCTGATCGACCCCGCGATGATCAGCGTGGGCACCATGGGCGATGCCAAGCCCTATGCCTTCACCCAGGCCGATGGCAGCTTCAGCGGCTTCGACATCGAGCTGTTCCTGAATGTCGCCGCCCGCGCGGGCTATCCGGCCGACAAGGTGATCTTCACCGGCCAGGATTTCGCGGCCCTGATGCCCTCGGTCGCAAATGGCCGCTTCGACGTGGCCGTGGCCGCCATCGGCACGACCGACAAGCGCAAGGAGACGGTGGATTTCTCGGACGGCTACCTTGCGGGCTATCTGACCATCCTGTCGGCCGATGACAGCCTGAAGGATGCCGAGGCGCTTGCGGGCAAGCGGCTGGGGGTCGTGCAGGGCACCTTGCAAGAGATCTATGCGGCCAAGAACTTCCCCAAGGCCGAACTGGTCAAATTCCCCGACAACAACTCGGCCGTGGTGGCGCTGACCAACGGGTCGGTGGATGCGCATTTCCTGGATTACGAGGCGGCCAAGGACTACGGCACCCGTTACCCCGAGTTGAAACTGGCCGCCAATATCCCCAGTTTCGACGCGCCGGCGGGCTTCGTCATCGCCAAGGGCAACGAGGCCCTGAAGGCCGCGCTGAACAAGGGCCTGCACGAAGCCATGCAGGACGGCACCTGGAAGACGCTTTACGAGAAATGGTTCCCCGGCTCGCCCATGCCGGCCGAATACCTGCCCAAGTGAGGCGCGGCGCGCGGCGGCGCTCCCCCGCCGCGCCCCTTTCAAGGACAAGTCAATGGACTGGATGGAAAACCTCCGCCGCAGCTTTCTGGACTTTGGGGCCATGGCCGAGGTCTTGCCCACGATGCTGGCGGTGGGGCTGAAGAATACCTTGATCCTGGCGGCAAGTTCGACCGTGCTGGGCGTGGGTCTGGGGCTGGTGCTGGCGGTCATGGGCCTGTCGCCCCGGCTTTGGATCCGGCTGCCTGCCAAGATCTACACCGACATCTTCCGCGGCCTGCCCGCCATCGTCACGATCCTGCTGATCGGCCAGGGCTTTGCCCGGCTGGGGCGCGAGATCTTCGGCCCCTCGCCCTATCCCTTGGGCATCCTGGCCCTTGGCCTGATCGCCGCCGCCTATATCGGCGAGATCTTCCGCGCGGGCATACAATCGGTCGACCGCGGCCAGATGGAGGCCGCCCGGGCGCTGTCGATGACGCGGGGGCAGGGGATGCGGCTGATCGTCGTTCCCCAGGGCATCCGCCGCGTCCTGCCCGCGCTGGTCAACCAGTTCATCGGCAATGTGAAGGATTCAAGCCTTGTCTATTTCCTGGGCCTGCTGGCATCGGAGCGCGAGATTTTCCGGGTGGGCCAAGATCAGGCCGTGGTGACAGGCAACCTCTCGCCGCTCTTGCTGGCCGGGGCCTTCTACCTGCTGATCACCGTGCCCTTGACCCATCTGGTCAATACGATCGACACGCGGCTGCGGACCGGCAAGCGGCCCCTTCCACAAAGCGGCCTTGTCGAGCTGGGGGAACTGGCCGCCGCCCAACCCACCGCACAGCCCGACCTTGCCCCCTTCCGGGGTCTTGGGATGGAAACCCGCGGCCTGCGCATGGCTTACGGCGATTTCGAGGTGCTCAAGGGCATCGACATGACCATCGCGCCGGGCTCTGTCACTTGCATCATCGGCCCCTCGGGCTCTGGCAAATCGACGCTGTTGCGCTGTCTGAACCGGATGGTGGAGCCTTCGGGCGGGGATATTCTTCTGGATGGCGGCAGCATCTTTGCCCTGCGCCCCGAGAGCCTGCGGGCCAAGGTCGGCATGGTCTTTCAGCAGTTCAACCTGTTTCCCGACCACAGCGCGCTGGAAAACGTGGCCTTGGCGCTGACCCGGATCAAGGGCCTGCCGCGGCCCGAGGCGCTGCGCATCGCCCGCGCGCGTCTGGCCGAAGTGGGCCTGGCCGCGCGTGCCGATCACCGGCCCTCGGGGCTTTCTGGCGGCCAGCAGCAGCGCGTGGCAATTGCGCGGGCGCTGGCCATGGCCCCCGAGGTGGTGCTGTTTGACGAAGTGACCTCGGCACTGGACCCTGAACTGGTCAAGGGCGTGCTGACGCTGATGGAGGACCTCGGCCGGCGCGGCATGACGATGGTGGTCGTGACCCATGAGATGGGCTTTGCCCGCCGCGTGGCCGATCAGGTGATCTTCATGGACGAGGGTCAGGTGATCGAGGCGGGACCGCCCTCCGCCATCTTCGACGCCCCGCAAAGCCCGCGCCTGCAAAAGTTCCTGGCCGAAGTTCTGTAAGCCCAACCCCAAGCCCAAGGCCCTGGCCCGGTTCCTGACCGGGACGGCGCCCCCCTGCCTGAAAAACCCGTGCCTTCAACATCCATAAAGAAAGAGGATGACATGACCGACCAACTTCCCACCGATGCCCAGATCGCGGCAGCCCTTGCCGCCGTGGCCGCAAGGCCCCATGTGACCGAGATCTATTTCGTCGCCTGTGGCGGGTCCTATTCCATCATGATGCCGGTGCAATATGCGGTGGACCGCCACGGCCGCTCCATCGCGGGCCATGCGCTGAATGCGGGCGAGTTTGTCTCGCGCAATCCCGCCCGGCTTGGGGCCACGTCGGTGGTGATCCTGTGTTCCCATTCCGGCACCACGCCCGAGACGGTCGAGGCCGCGCGTTTCGCCCGCGCCAAAGGGGCGCTGACCATCGCGCTGACCACGATCCCGGGCAGCCCGCTGGATCAGGCCGTGGAATTCCCGGTCTATTACCGCCACGCGCCCAAGACCTTTGCCCCCGATCACTCCCCCGCCGTCCTGGCGCGGCTGACCTTTGGCATCCTCTCCTTGCGCGATGGCTGTGACTTGGCCCCCAAGCTGGAGGCGGCTCTGCAGGCGCTTCCAGCCATCGTCGATCGCGCCATTGCCGCCCATACCGACCGCATCACCGCCTGGGCCGAGGCGCACAAGCGCGAGAGTGTCATCTACATGATGGGCTCGGGCGCGAATTATGCCACGGCCTATTCCTATGCGATCTGCATCTTCCAAGAGATGCAGTGGATCCACTCGGCCGGCATCCATTCGGACGAGTATTTCCACGGCCCCTTCGAGGTCACGGATTTCGACGTTCCCTTCGTCATCCTGCGCGGCATGGGTCCGGGCCGGGCGATGGATGACCGCGCCATCGCCTTTGCCTCCAAGTTCAGCGACCGGACGACGGTACTTTGCGCCGAAGAGATGGGGCTGGGCGCCATCGATCCCGCCGTGGTCGATCATGTCGAGCACATGGCCTTTGGCACGATCCTGCGGGTCTATGCCGACAAGCTGGCCGACAGCCGCGGCCATCCGCTGACCGTGCGCCGCTACATGTGGAAGATGGACTACTGACCCCAATGGGGGGCGGTGCGCCGCCCCCCGGCCCAAGGAGGGCAGGATGAGAAACGGACTTCTGTGCATCGGCGACAATGTCGTCGATCTCTATGCCGACCAGGGGGTCTATTATCCCGGCGGCAATGCCTTGAACGTCGCGGTGCTGGCGCGGCGGGCGGGGCTGGCGGCGGTGGATTACATGGGAATCCTGGGCAGCGATGCCCCCGCCGCCCATGTCGAGGCCTCGATGCGGGCAGAGGGGTTGCCCACCACCCTTTTGCGCCGGGTCCAGGGCGAGAACGGCCTCGCCCGCGTCACCCATGATGCCGCCGGGGACCGGGTCTTTCTCGGCTCGAACCGGGGCGGGATCCGGCGCAAGCTTATGCTGCGGATGGACACCGACGACATTGACCGGATCGGAGAGGCGGCCTGGGTCCATACCAGCTGTTTCAGCTATATCGAGCCAGAGTTGCCCCGCATCCGGACAGCCGCGCGGGCGCTGTCCTTCGACTTTTCGACCGAACAGGACCCGGATTACCTGGCCCTTGTCGCGCCGCATCTGTCGTTGGCCTTCCTGTCGGGGGCGGGCGCCGGGATCGGCGATCTGCGCGACCTGGCCGCGCGGGTACTGGCGCTTGGCGCGGGGGCGGTCTGCATCACGCGTGGCGAAGAGGGCGCCTATATGACCGACGGGCGGCACGAATATCACCAGCCCGTCGTGCCGGCGCAGGTGGTCGACACGATGGGGGCGGGCGATGCCTTCATCGCGGGTTATCTTGCAGCGACGATCCGGGGTGCGGCTCCGGCCGAGGCCCTGGGGCAGGGGGCCGAACTGGCGGCGCGCGCCTGCGGCTGGGCCGGGGCCTGGGGCCATCCGCATCCGGCCTGAGGCCAAGGTGGACGGCCTTTCCCCCCGGCCCTATGCTGGCCGAAAAGGGGGGAGCACCTTGCACGACAAGCCAGGAGCAGAACGGATCCGCGACCTTCTGCGCGAGGCCATCCGGGCCGAGGGCCTGCGTCCGGGCGACCGCCTGCCGACCGAGGCCGCGCTGACCGCCCGCTTCGGCGTCTCGCGTCCCATGTTGCGCGAGGCGCTGAAGGGGATGGAGCTGGACGGCCAGATCCTCGCCCGCCGCGGCTCGGGGCGCTTCGTCGCCCCCGCCATGGCCGTGCAGGTCGAACGCCCGATCACCGCCTTTGAAAGCGTCACCGAGATGCTGGCCCGCGCCGGCCATCAGGCGGATACGCGCCTCCTCTCGGCCGCGCTTGTGCCGCCGCCGCCCGAGGTCGGTCCGACCCTGGGCGCCCTTGTCTGGCGGCTGGAGCGGCTGCGGCTGGTGGGGGGGAAGGCGGCGCTCTACAGCCTGGAATACCTGCCCGGAGACCTGCCCGAAACCGATTGGCGCGGTTCGCTCGTGGCCCATCTGGCGGCCATGGGGCGCCGTCCGGTCATGTCGCGCGCCACGGTCTCGGCCGTTGCCGCCCCGCCGACACGCCATGACCTGATGGGCCTGGCCGAAGCCGGGCCGCTGCTGCTGATCGCCGAGACCGGTTTTACCGCCACGGGCGAGGCCGTGGTCCGCTCTTTGGTCTGGCATGGCCCCGAGTTCAGCTTCAGCTTTGCGCGGAAATAGGGAATCCCGTTGACAGAGGCGCCCCTCGCGTGTCTGCTGCAAGTTGTCAGACAACTTCGACAGACCCTTTGGGAGGATGGAATGAAGAAGATCATCGCGACGCTGGCGGCCATGGCCCTGTCCACGACCGCCGCATGGGCCGGAGAGACGCTGGACCGCGTCCTGTCGGCCAAGGAACTGGTCGTGGCCACCAATGCCGGCTGGCCGCCGCAAAGCTACCTCGACGACAACAACGAGATGGTGGGCTTCGACATCGACGTGGCCCGCGAGATCGCCACGCGGCTTGGCGTTTCGGTGCGCTTCGAGACGCCGGAATGGGCGACGCTGACGGGCGGGCACTGGATGGGCCGCTATGACCTCGGCGTGGGTTCGGTGACGCCGACCAAGCCGCGGGCCCAGGTCATCGACTTTGCCGGGATCTATTACTACAGCCCCTATGTCTATGTCCTGAACAAGGACAGCACGGCCCAAAGCCTCGCCGATCTGAACGGCAAGAAGATCGGAGTGGAAACCGGCACGACCTCGGAAGATTTCATCAACCGCCGGCTCGAGATCGACGCCCCCGGCCTGCCGCCCATCGAATACAAGCTGGAGCCGGGCGAGATCCTGACCTATGCCGATTCCATGCTGCCCTTCGACGATCTGCGGCTGGGCGACGGGGTGCGGGTCGATGCGGTGATCGCCCCCGAACAGACCGCGCTGAACGCGATCAAGAACGGCTATCCGGTCAAGATCCTGCCCGGCGAATATGCCTTCCGCGAACCGCTGGTCGTCATCGCCGAAAAGACCGATCCCGAATGGACGGCCAAGGTCGGCGAGATCATCGCCGCGATGAAGGCCGATGGCACCTTGGCCAGCCTGACCACCAAATGGTACGGCAAGGACTACTCGGCCGACTGATGCTGCGGCCGCCCTTCGGGGCGGTCGTCACCTCGGGGGGGATGATGGATTATCCGGAAAGCTATTACCGCCAGACCCTGGCGGAGACCCGCAGTCGTGCCGCGCTGCGGGGCAGGGTCGAGGTCGATACGCTGGTCATCGGCGGCGGCCTTGCCGGGCTGACGACGGCGCTGGAGCTGGCGCGCGCCGGGGTCGCGGTCGCGGTGCTCGAGGCGCGGTCGGTGGGCTTTGGCGCCTCGGGGCGCAATGGCGGCTTCGTCGGCCCGGGCTTTGCGGCGGGGGATGGCATCATCCTGCGCCATGCCGGGCCGGAGGGCGCGCGGCGGCTTTGGGATCTGTCGGTCGAGGGGATGGAACATGTGCGCGCCACCATCGCGGCCCTGCAGATGCCGGGGGTGGCGCCGGAGCCGGGCGTGCTCTCGGTCCGCCGCTACCACGACCCTGGCCTGCGGGCCGAGGCCGAGGCCGCGACGGCCCAGGGCTATCGGCTGGACCACCTGGAGACCGACGAGCTGCGCGCCCTTCTGCGCTCGCGCCGTTATTTCCAGGCCCTGCGCGACCCTCAGGCCTTCCACATCCACCCGCTGAACTATCTGCGCGGTCTGGCGGCCGAGATCGAACGGCTGGGGGCCCGGGTCCATGAGCAAAGCCCCGCGCTTGAGGCGCATCTGTCGGGCGCCGAAAAGCGCGTGGTGACGGCGGGCGGAGAGGTCCGGGCGCGGCGGGTGGTGCTGGCGACGGGGGGCTATACCGAGGGCCTCGTGCCGCGCCTGCGCCGTGCCATGCTGCCGATTGCGACCTATGTCATGCTGTCCGAACCCGCGCCGGACCTGCTGGCAGAGGTCATCAGGACCCGCCATGCGGTGGGCGACAACCGGAGGGCGGGGGATTACTACCGGCTGGTCGAGGGGGGCCAAAGGCTCCTCTGGGGCGGGCGGATCACCACGCGGGCGGCGGATGTCACCGGGATCACGCGCGAGCTGCGTCACGAAATGGTGACGGTCTATCCCGAGCTGGCCGCCCTGCGCACAGACCTCGCCTGGTCGGGGTTGATGTCATACGCCCGCCACCTGATGCCGCAGGTCGGCCGCATGGGTCCGGGCGTCTGGCATGCCACGGCCTTTGGCGGCCATGGGCTGAACACGACGGCCATAGCGGGCAAGGTGGTGGCCGAGGATATCCTGGGCGCTTCGGACCGCATCCGGGCCTTTGCGCCCTTCGGCCTGACCTGGGCGGGGGGAACCTTGGGCCTTCTGGCGGCGCAGCTGACCTATTGGAAACTGCAGGCGCAGGACTGGTGGCGCGAAAGGGGGGCGGCATGATGCGCTGGCTTCTGTCGGACAGCGTCCGGTTGGGGCGCATCGGGCGGGCGCTGGGGGCCCTGACCCTGATCGCGGTCCTGACGCTGGTCAACCAGAAACCCCCGGTGGTGGAGGGCCTCGACCCCTGGTTCCTGCGCCTGTCGATCGCCCTCGCCCTGACGGCCCTGATCGCGGCCAATATCCGCGCGCTGGGGCTCTTGCCGCGGGCTGCGCAGATCTGGGCGGTCTGGGTCGAGCTTTTCTTGGGCCTCATGGCGTTTTTCTGGTCCTTCGACCTCTCTTTCGCCTTCATCGCCCGCAAGATCGGCTTTCTGATCACACAGGGCGTCGCCATGACGCTGTATATCTCGGCCCTGTCCATCCTGATCGCCACGGCCATCGCCCTGGTGGGCGCGGTCGCCAAACTGTCCAGGAACGGCGTCATCTATGGGCTGGCGAGCTTTTACACCTCGCTCTTCCGCGGCCTGCCGCTTTTGATGCAGATCTACATCATCTACCTTGGCCTGCCGCAGGTGGGCTATGTCATCGGCGCCGTGCCCGCCGGCGTCATGGCGCTGTCGCTCTGCTACGGCGCCTATATGACGGAAATCTTCCGCGCCGGGATCGAGGGTATCCCGCGCGGTCAGACCGAGGGGGCGACCGCGCTTGGCCTCTCGCCCGCGCAAAGCATGGTGCTGGTGATCCTGCCGCAAGCCATGCGCATCATCATCCCGCCCACCGGCAACCAGTTCATCGCCATGCTGAAGGATTCGTCCCTCGTCTCGGTCGTGGGCGTCTGGGAGCTGATGTATCTGGCCCGCACCCAGGGCCAGACCGAATTCCGCCACATCGAGATGCTGATTACCGCCTCGATGATCTACTGGCTTCTGTCCATCGGCCTGGAATATGCCCAGGGGCGGATCGAGGCCCGCTTCGGGAGGGCCCATGTCCGCTGACCCGCTTGTCACCCTGACGGATGTCCGCAAGAGCTTTGGTGCCTTCGTGGCGCTCTCTGATATCACTCTCACCGTCGCGCGCGGGGAAAGGGTCGTGATCTGCGGCCCCTCCGGCTCGGGCAAATCCACCCTGATCCGCTGCATCAACGGGCTGGAGCCCTATCAGGAGGGGCGCATCACCGTCGGCGGGCGGCTTCTGGGGCTGGAGGACGACCTGGTGCGGCGCGAGGTCGGGATGGTGTTCCAATCCTTCAACCTCTTTCCCCATCTGACGATCCTGGGCAATTGCATGCTGGCGCCGGAATGGGTGCAGGGCAAGTCGCGGGCCGAGGCCGAGGCCACGGCGCGGCGCTATCTTGACCGGGTGGGGATCCTGGATCAGGCCGGCAAATACCCCGCGCAGCTGTCGGGCGGCCAGCAGCAGCGCGTGGCCATCGCGCGGGCACTGTGCATGGCGCCCCGGTTGATGCTGTTCGACGAGCCGACCTCGGCGCTTGACCCCGAGATGGTCAAGGAGGTGCTGGATGTGATGACCGACCTCGCGCGCGAGGGGATGACGATGATCTGCGTCACCCATGAGATGGGCTTCGCCCAGGCCGTGGCCGACCGCGTCGTCTTCATGGACCGCGGCCGGATCGTCGAAGAGGCCCCGCCCGCGGCCTTCTTCTCCGCCCCGCAAAGCCCCCGCGCGCAAGAGTTCCTCGCCCAGCTTTTGCATTGATCCCCCCACCGTGCTAGCAGGGGCGCCATGGGAGAGGCGGATGAACAGGGCGCGCCCCGGCGTGCGACGGTCAAGGATGTGGCGGCTTTGGCCGGGGTCTCGCGGGCCACGGCGGCGCGGGCCCTGAATTCCTATGGCTATGTCGGCGAAGAGGCGGCCGAAAAGGTCCGCGCCGCGGCCGAGGCCCTGGGATATCACGGCAACCGCGTGGCCCAGGCCCTGCGTCAGGGGCAATTGCCGCTGGTGGGTTTTGTCCCGGGCGATATCCAGAACCCCTTCTTCGCCCGCATTGCCCATGACATCGACGTTGCCTTGCGGGCGCGGGGGCTCAGCCTGATCATCGCCTCATCGGAGGAGGATCCGGCGCAAGAGCGCGCCCTCGTCGGCAACCTGCAGGCGCTGAACCTGCGCGGGATGATCGTGGCCCCGGCCTCGGATGCCGACAACCGCCACCTGGCCCGCGCGGCCGCCGAGATGGCGCTGGTGCTGATCGACCGCGACCTGGACCTGGCCTGCGACAGCATCACCGTCGACAACCGCGGCGGCGCGCGCGAGGCGGTGGGGTGGCTGATCGCCCAGGGCCATCGCCGCATCGCGGTGATCCACGAGGGGCCGGGCCTTGTCACCGCGCGCCAGCGTCTGGCGGGCTATCACGAGGCGCTGCGGGCGGCGGGAATCGCCCCCGATCCGAGCCTCGAAGGGCTGGCGCCTTCGACCGTCGAACATGCGATCGACGCCACGATCCGGCTGTTCTCGGGGCCGCAGAGGCCCTCGGCGCTGTTCACCTTCGACAGCCAGATGACCAAGGGCGCGCTTCTGGCGCTGCGCTCGATGGGGCTGGCCGTGCCGCAGGATGTCTCGGTCCTGGGCTTTGACGACTTCGACCTGGCGACCTTCACCGACCCGCAGATTACCGTTGTCGCGCAACCGGTTGGCCAGATCGGAGCCCTTGCGGTGCAGATGCTGGTCGACCGGCTGCAGGGCCTTGACGCCCCCCCGCGCCGGCATCTTTTCCCGACCCGGCTGATCCTGCGCGGCTCGGTCGCCCGGAAAAGCGTCTGACCTGTTGAAATCCCCCTTGCCAAGCGGCAGGAACAGCCCTTAGCCTGTATGAGATCGGTCCCACATCGGCGACCGACTTTTTTCAACCCGAGTGTGAGATCGTTCTCACCCCCTCAAGGACTGACAGATGCTGAACTTCGACACCGACCGCTTCTTGCGCATCCAATCGGGCGCCATCGCGCTCGGCCAGACCATTCGCCCGCTGATGCGCGACCTGCTGGCCAAGGGGATCGAGCGGCTTTACTTCATGGGCACCGGCGGGGTGCAGCTTCTGACCCTGCCCGCCGTGGATGTGATCCGCCGCCACAGCGTCTTCCCGGTCGAGGCGCTTTATCCCGCGCAGGTCGTGCTGGACCCGCCCAAGGGGCTGGATGCCAAGGCGCTGGTCATCATCCCCTCGCTGTCGGGCACCACGCGCGAAAGCGTCGAGCTTCTGGCCTTCCTCAAGGCGCGCGGCGTCACCACCCTGACCCTGACCGGCCATGCCGACACGCCCCTGGCGCGCGAGGCGACCCACACTTTCACCAATTTCGCCGAGGATGACACCTCGTCGGAAAGCTTCTACCTGCAGACCCTGATCATCGCTTTGGCCCTTCTGGCCGAGACCGGGAACGCGCAGGCCCCCGCCCTGATGGCGGAACTCGCCGCCCTGCCGCCCCTGCTGGTCGCCGCGAAACAGGCCTATGAATCCAAGGCCGCGGCGCTTGCCCAGGCCATCAAGGACGAGCCCTGGCACATCTTTACCGGCGCGGGCTCGGTCTGGCCGCAGGCGCATTACTACGGCATGTGCATCCTGGAAGAAATGCAATGGATCCGCACCCGCCCCGTCCATGCCGCCGATTTCTTCCACGGCACGCTTGAACTGGTCGAACCCGGGGTCAGCGTCTTTCTGTTCAAGGGCGAAGATGCCTTGCGCCCCCTGGGCGAGCGCGTTGACCGCTTCCTGCGCCGCTATACCGACAAGGTCCATGTGCTGGACGCGGCCGAGGTGGCGCTGCCCGGCGTCTCGGCCGACCTGCGCGCGCTGATCTCTCCGGTGCTGCTGGCGACGCTTCTGGAGCGGCTCAGCGCCCATCTGGAGGTGCTGCGCGACCACCCCCTGACCACGCGGCGCTATTACAAGCGCGTCGAATACTGACGCCAAGGGGCGCCGCGACCGGCGCCCCCAATCCCAGAGGCCAAAGGCCCGCCCCCCCCTCAACACGGAGTTTCCCATGCGACTGATCCCCCTGGCCGCCCTCTTGGCCGTCCTGTCGAGCCCCCTGGCCGCCGAGACCCTGGTGGCCGATCCCGCCGCCCCCGTTCCCACCGAGGGCAGCCTGCGCATCCTGACCAAATTCGGATCCGAGCGTCTGCGCCCCTATTTCGAGACCGTCGCCGCCGCCTATATGGCCGCCCATCCCGGCGTGACGATCGAGCTGATCCAGGAGGACGACGACAGCGTCAAGGCCAAGACCAAGACGCTTCTGGCCTCGAATGCCATGCCGGATGTCTTCTTTTCCTGGACCGGTACCTGGGGCGGGAATTTCGTGCGGGGCAAGCGCGCGGTCGATCTGGGCCCGGTGCTGGCGGGCGACTGGGGGGCGAGCCTCGCGCCCTCGGCCGTCGATGCCTTCGCCTGGGGCGGCAAGACTTATGGCGTGCCGCTGTATCTGGACGCCAAGTTCATGGGCTATTCCAAGCCGATCTTCGCCGAGGCGGGCATCGCCGTGCCCCAGACCTTCGAGGACCTGCTGGCCGCCTGTGACACACTGAAGGCCAAGGGCATCACCCCCATCGCCATCGGCAACAAATCCCCCTGGGTCGGCCTGCATTACGTCGGCCAGATGCTGGCCCATGACGTGCCCCGCGCCGTGCTGGAGGCCGATTTCGACCCGGCGACGGCGACCTACTCGGA
>CAMFIX010000004.1 GCA_945952425.1 uncultured Pseudorhodobacter sp.
CAGGTTGCCGACCACGGCGAAACCCGCGTTCAGCCCGGTCTCGGCCTCCAGGCTCTTGTAGAAATCGACCGAATACTTGTGGATATGGGTCGTGGCGAAAGACATGTTGAACAGCGGCAAAAGCCCCGCCGCATGCCAGGTGGAGCCGGAGGTCAGCTCGTCGCGTTCGACCAGCATCGTGTCCCAGCCCGCCTTGGCCAGGTGATAGGCGATGCCATTGCCGACGGCACCGCCGCCGACGACCAGAGCTTTGACATGGGTTTTCATCAGGGCGACTCCGAGAAGGGATTTGCCTCATATGTGCCCGAAGCGCGCCAGACCGGGCAAGGGAGGGCGACGCGCGGCGGCGAAAAACGACATGCGGCGTGAAAACCGACCTTAGCGGCGGCGCAGGGCGGCCAGGGCGAACAGGGCCGCCGCCATGGCCGCGATGGAGGGCCCGGCGGGTGTATCGGCCTGCAGCGACAGGGTCAGCCCCGCGACCACGGCCAGCGCCCCGATGCCGGAGGCCAGCGCCGCCATCTGCTCGGGGCTGCGCGACAGGGCGCGGGCCGTGGCGGCGGGGATGATGAGAAGTGCGGCGATCAGCAGGGCACCCACCAGCTTGATCGCCACGGCGATGACGACGGCCAGGGCCAGCGTCAGCCACAGCCTCTCGCGGTCGGGGTTCAGGCCCGAGGCGCGGGCCAGGTCGGGGTCCAGGGTCGTCAGCACCAGCGCCTGCCAGCGCCAGGCGACCAGCGCGAGGACGGCAAGGCTGCCCCCCCAGACCGCGGCGAGGTCTTGGGTCGTCACGGCCAGGATGTCGCCGAACAGGTAAGCCTCCAACGAGACATGGACGCCCTTGACGAAAGAGATCGCCACAAGGCCTATGGCCAGCGCGCCATGGGCCAGGACGCCCAGCGTCGTATCCACCGCCCAGCCCCGCGCCGAAAGCCCCGCCACCGTCACCGCCATCACCAGCGCCACGGCCAGCGTCCCAAGCCCGACCGGCAGCCCCAAAGCCAGCGCGAGCGCGACGCCCAGGATGCTGGCATGCGCCGTCGCATCGCCGAAATAGGCCATCCGGCGCCAGAGGACGAAAGACCCCAAGGGCCCGGTCGCCAGCACGAGCCCAAAGCCCGCCAGCCCGGCGCGCAGCAGGAAATCAGGCATGGCCCGTCCCCTCTTTCAAGGCGCCATGGCGATGCCCGTGGTCGTGGTGCCCTGCCTCTCCCAAGGCGCCCGGGGTCTCGGCCGCATGCGCATGCCCGTGGTCGTGCCCGTCATGGCTGTGGTCGTGCCGGTGCTGATACAAGGCCAGCGCCCCCTGTGTCCCCAGCCCGAACAGCGCCCGGTATTCCGGCGCCGCCGAGACCACCCGCGGCGTCCCCTCGCAGCAGATATGGCGGTTGAGGCAGATCACCCGATCGGAGGCCGCCATCACCACATGCAGGTCATGGCTGACCATCAGCACCGCGGCGCCGGTCTGGCCGCGGACCTCCTCGATCAGCCGGTAAAACCCCGCCTCGCCGGGCTGGTCCAGCCCCGAGGTCGGCTCGTCCAGCACCAAAAGCTGCGGCCGCCCCAGCAAGGCCCGCGCCAGCATCACCCTTTGCAACTGCCCGCCCGAGAGGCCCGAGAGCGGCCTGTCGCCCATGCCCGCCATGCCGACCCGGGCCAAAGCCGCCTCGGCCTCGGCATCGGCCACCCGGACCGGCAGCGACAGGAACCGCCGCGCGGTGATCGGCAGCGACCCGTCGATCGCCAGCCGTTGCGGCACATAGCCCACCCGCAGCCCCGGCGCGCGGCGGATCGCGCCCTCTGCCGGGATCATCCCCAGCAAAGCCCGCATCAGCGTGCTTTTCCCCGAGCCGTTCGGCCCCAGCACCGTCACGATCTCGCCGGCATGGATGGCGAAATCGACGCCCGACAGGACTTCCGTCCCGCCCAAGGTCACGCGCAAGCCCTTGGCCTGCAACAGGTGCAGGGGCTGCAGCAGGTCGGGCGCCTCAGCCATGCGCGGCTCCCTGGCAGGCGGGGCAGAGACCCAGCGCCTCGACCGTCATCCGTTCGACCGCAAAGCCGCCAGCCGCCGCGGTCAGCGCCGCCCCGACCCCGCCGCCCTCGGCCTCGGCCACCGAATGACAGGCGCGGCAGATCAGGAAGACCGGGGCGTGATCCTCGGCCGGATGCATGCAGGCGGCAAAGGCATTCAGACGGCGGATGCGATGGGCGAGCCCGTGCTCCTCCAGGAATTCCAGCGCGCGATAGGCCACGGGCGGCTGGCGCCCGAAGCCCTCGGCGGCCAGCCGTTCCAGCACGTCATAGGCCCCCATCGCGCGGTGCGTCTCCAACAGGATCTCCAGCGTCCGGCGCCGCACCGGGGTCAGCCGCTGCCCCCCGGCGGCCAGATGCGCCTCGGCCAAGGCCATCACATCCCCGGCGCAACGCGCATGGTCATGCGGGGCGAAGGCAAGGCCGGGGGTGGCGCAGCCGGGGCAGGCATCATGGGCAGTCTTCGGCAGGGGGGGCATGGAGGGGCCTTGACATGTTATAGTATCACATCTACTCCCTGTTACAGTATTACATCTCCCGCCGTGAGGAAAGCCCCGATGAAGCGCCTTCTGTGCCTTGCCCTGCTGACGACCCCCGCCTTTGCCGAAGTGCCCAAGGTCGTCACCGACATCCCCCCCGTCGCGGCTTTGGTCGGCCAGGTGATGGGCCAGCTCGGCACGCCCGAGCTTTTGCTGGACAAGGGCGGCGACGAGCATGACCTGGCGCTGCGGCCGAGCCAGGTGGCCGATCTCGGCACCGCCGGGCTGGTGGTCTGGGTCGGCCCCGATCTGACGCCGGGGCTGGCGCAGGCGGTGACGGCCTCGGGCGCGCCCTCGCTGACGCTGTTGGACAAGGGGACGACGTTGGATTACGCGGGCGGCGGGGTGAACCCGCATGCCTGGCTCGACCCCGACAATGCCAGCGCCTGGGTCAAGGCCATCGCGGCCCGACTCAGCCAGATCGACCCCGACAATGCCGCGACCTATGCGGCCAATGCCAAGACGGCAGAGGCCGGTATCGCCGCGCTGGATGCGAAGCTCGCCGCCGAACTGACCGGGCTGAAGCCCTTACTGACCTATCACGACGCCTATGCTTACCTCGCCACCCATTACCACCTGCCCTACCAGGGCGGGCTGGCGGCGGGCGAAGCCGCTCCGCCCGGTGCCGCCCGCATCGCCGAGGTTCAGGGCCTGATCGCCCAAGGCAAGATCGCCTGCCTGTTCCCCGAAGAGGCGCATGACCCCGCGCTGATGGCGACGCTCGGGCCGCTGAGCGCCCCCCTGAACCCCGTGGGCTCCGATCTCGACCCCACGCCCGAGGCTTGGGCAAAACTGCTGACCCGGCTGGCCGATGCGCTGGCCACCTGCCGCTGAGCCTTGACCGCGGGCGCGGGCCGGGTCACCAAGGGGCAAAGGAGCCCCCGATGATGACCCGCACCCCTTTCGGCACCACGGCGGCCGGTCGCGCCGTCGAGAAGATCACCCTCTCCGCCCATGGGCTGACGGCCTCCGTCCTGACCAAGGGCTGCACGCTGCAATCCGTGCGGCTGGACGGGGTGGGCCATGACCTGACCTTGGGCAGCGACATCCTTGCCGATTACGAGGGCAAGATGCGCCACCATGGTTCGCTGGTCGTGCCGGTGGTCAACCGGCTGTCGGGTGCCAAGGCGCGGATCAACGGGGTCGAGCATCGGTTCGAGGCCAACCAGGCGGGCAAGCATACGCTGCACGGCGGGGCGGCGGGCGGCCAGCACAAGGTCTGGGAGGTCGAGGGGCTGACCGAGGACCACGTGACCTTCGGCCTGCGCCTGCCCGACGGCGAGGGCGGCTTTCCCGGCAACCGCCATGTGCGGGCGCGGTTCTCCATCGGCAGCGGCCCGGCCCTGCGGATGGAGGTGACGGCCGAGACCGATGCGCCGACGCTCTTCAACGCCGCGAACCACTCTTACTGGAACCTCGACGGCCGCGCGACATGGGCCGGCCACAGCTTGCGCATCGCGGCCAACCACTACCTGCCGACGACCGAGGATTTCACCCCGACGGGCGAGATCGCCCCGGTCGCGGGGGCGATGGACTTTCGCCGCGGCAGGGTGGTGACGCCCGACGATACCAGCCTGGACAACAACTTCTGCCTCTCGGGCGGGCGGCAGGCCCTGCGCGAGGTGCTGTGGCTGCAGGGCGCAGAGGGGCTTGGCCTGACCGTGGCCACGACCGAGGCCGGCATCCAGGTCTATGACGGGCGCAACGCCGCCCGGCCCGGCCGGGGCTTTTTCGAAGGCCTGGCCATCGAGGCCCAGGCCTGGCCCGATGCGCCGAACCACGCCGGTTTCCCCTCGATCGACCTGCGCCCGGGCGAGCCCGTGACGCAGGTGACCGAATGGCGGTTCAAGGGCTGAGCGTCTCGGCCAGCAGCATCTCCAGCCGGTGCCAGTGCCGGGCGGCGCCCGCGGGGTCGAAGACGGAATGGTCGGGCACGCACCAGCCATGGGCGCAGCCGGGGTAGTTTTCGATCATGTGGTCGCAGCCCTTCTCGCGCAGGGCCTGCGCCAACCGCGCCGATTGCTCGGGCGGGAAAGAGCGATCCTCGGCCGCGCAGCCGACATAGACCCGGCCGGTGATGGCGGCGCGGTGGGGGCTGTCCTCGGCATCCGAGGCGAGGTTGCCGCCGTGGAAGCTGGCGGCCAGGACCACCCCGGGCAGGCTCGCCGCGGTCAAGGCCCGCCCGCCGCCCATGCAATAGCCGACCGCCGCGACGCGCGTGATGCCGCGGGCCGCGAAATCGGCGAGGAGGGTCTTGGTGTCCTCCAGCGTCAGGGCCTGGGTCGTGGCGCCGATCATGCCGCGCAGGGTCTGGGCGGTGTCGGCTTGGGCAAAGGCGGTCTTGGCATCGAAGGGCCCATAGGCGCCGAAGCGATGAAAGAGGTCGGGCAGGGCGACGCGGTGCCCCAGCGCGGCCAGCCGCGCGGCCATCTCGCGCAGGGCAGGTCGCGGTCCGAAAGCGTCCATGTAAAGGATCACGCCGGTCGGCCCTTGGCCGAAGGTCTCGCAGGGGAAGGGGATCATCGCGGGCTCCGGGCTGGGTCAGGGAGTGATCCACCCGCAGGCGGGTGCGGGTCAAGGGGGCGCTGCTCGGGCTGGGCGTCCCACACCCTCGATCCCCCTGGCACGGCCATTTGCGCCCATGCAGAGCCGCCCGTTTCATCGGTAGGGCAATGCCCCCGAAAAGGTCGTGATCCCGGGACGCCTTGGAGCAGCGCGGTGCCCTTTCCCGTTTGCCCCCCGCGCCGAAACGGCAGTCGGCGGGGCGCGGTTCGGGCCTTTGCGCCGGGGCTGGCAGTCGGCAGGGCCCGCCCCGGCAGAAGACGCGCCTTACAGCTGCGCGGCAACCTCGTCGGGGACGTCGAAATTATGCGTCACCGATTGCACATCGTCGTCTTCTTCCAGTAGATCCACCAGCCGCATCAGCTTTTGCGCGGTTTCCAGGTCGACCACCGTCGCGGACTGCGGCTTCCAGATCAACTTGGCCTCGGTCGATTCGCCCAAAGCGCCCTCCAAAGCCTCGCTCACCGCGTTCAGCTCTTCGACCTTGCAATAGATCCAATGGCCCTCGTCGTCGCTTTCGACGTCATCCGCCCCCGCCTCCAGCGCCGCCATCATCACATCATCGGCCGAGCCCGCGCTGGCCGGATAGCTGATCTCGCCCACCCGGTCGAAGGAATGGCTGACCGAGCCGGTCTGCCCGAGGTTCCCGCCGCATTTGGTGAAATAGGACCGCACATTGCTGGCGGTGCGGTTCAGGTTGTCGGTCAAGGCCTCGACGATGATCGCGATGCCGTTGACGCCATAGCCTTCATAGCGGATTTCGGTGTAGTCGCCCGCATCGCCCATCTGGGATTTCTTGATCGCCCGGTCGATCACATCCTTGGGCATCGAAGCCGCCTTGGCCGCCTTGACCGCCAGCCGCAGCCGCGGGTTCATGTCGGGGTCGGGCATGCCCATCTTGGCCGCCACGGTGATTTCCTTGGACATCTTGGAAAACATCTTCGAGCGCGCCGCATCCGCCTTGCCCTTGCGGTGCTGGATGTTCGCCCATTTGGAATGGCCTGCCATGACCCTGATCCTTTGTTCGGAAGCTGCGCGCCGTTTACACCACGGTTACAGGGGGCCGCAAGCCCGGGGTCAGGAGACCGCAGCAAGGCGGGGGGCTTGCGCCGGGGCGAGGCGAACTATCGCGCCTGCCTCACTCTGCGAAAGCCGATAGAGTTCGGGATGCGCGGCAAGATACTTGGACCAGTTCCCCAGTGGGATGTCCTTGGCTTTGTAGGTCTTGTCGCCCCGCAGATTGGTGTCGCCCATCAGGGAGCCAAGACGGCTGACAAGCATCTGCCCACCATGTTGAGCCAGGACTGCCGCGATCTCTTGGTCGAGTGGCGAGAGTTCCGTCGCGGCCTCCTTCGAAGGCGGCACGCAATCCGGTTTCAGGTTCGGCAGGTTCAAGAATTTCGTGCAGGCTTTGCTGAACTTGGCGGAGGCATTGGGCTCGCCGATCCCCACGACCTCCACCCCGTATTCCCGCAGCCGCAGCGCCAGATGCGCCAGGTCGCCATCCGAGGAGGCGATGACGAACCGTGCGATCTTGTCCCGCAGGGCCAGCTCCATCGCCTCGATGGTCATCAGGAGGTCGGTCGTGTTCTTGTCCATGCCGGAGTGAAGCACACGCAGCCCAGACACTTTGGACCAGTTGGGCAAGTGGCTTGTGTCTGCATAGGCCCGGCGGATCGGGACATCGCCCAAGGCCAGCGCCCGGCGCAGGATCTCGTCATAGCAGGCGGCCGAAACATTGTCGCCGTCGATCAGCAGGGCATGCGGGTCCATGGGCAATCCGGGTTGGGGTCAATCCCCCAATCCTGCCGGGCAAATCCGGCGAAATCACGGCGCCAGGGGCCAGATCAGCGGGATCAGGAAGGACGCCGTCAGCCAGGTGATGACATTCAGCGGCAGGCCGATGCGGGTGAAGTCCAGGAATTTATACCCGCCCGGGCCATAGACCATCATGTTGGTCTGATAGCCGATGGGCGTCGCGAAGGCCAAGGTCGCGCTGAACATCACCGCCACGACGAAGGGTCGCGGGTCCACCCCCAGCTGATGGGCCAGCTCGATGGCGATGGGGGTATAGATCACCGCCACGGCGTTGTTCGACAGGAACTCGGTCAGGATCAGCCCCATCAGATAGATCGCCAGGATCAGGGCAAAGGGCGAAAGCCCCTCCATCCAGGGTTTCACCGCGGCCACGATCATCTCGACCGCGCCCGAGGCATCCAGACCCGCGCCCACCGCCAGCATGGCGAAGATCATCGCCATCAGACGGCCATCGACGAACTCCAGCGCCTCGTCGCTGTCGATGCAGCGGGCAAAGAGGATGATGCCGACGGCGAGGAAGGCCAGAACCTGGATCGGCGCCAGGTCGAAGGAAGACAGCGCGATCACGAAGACCAAAGCGCCGATGGCGATGGGGGCCTTGGTGCGGCGATAGGCGCGGGCGGCGGGATGGGCGATGTTCACCAGGTCCATATCCAGCGCCAGGCGCTGGATGTCCTCGGCGGCGCCCTCCAGCAGGAGCGTGTCGCCGACCTGAACCTCGATATCCTCCAGCTGGCGGCCGAAGTTCTTGTCCTTGCGGTGCAGCGCCAGAGGGTAGACGCCATACCGCCGCCGCAACCGCAGCGCGCCGAGGCTGCGGCCGATCATCCGGCAGCCGGGGGTTATCAGCACCTCGACCGTCTCGGTCTCGACCGACGAGAGCTTGTCGGCGATGCGCATGTCGGTGCGGTTCTGCATCTCCAACAGCTCGGCGACCTCGGTGCGCAGAACCACGCGGTCGCCCGCCTGCAGGGTGACGGCGGCGAGGTCGCGGCGCAGGCTGGCGTCGCCGCGCAAGACGTCGATCACCCGCACGCCCTGGCGCTTGAACTGCGCGATCTCCAGCACCGGGGTGCCGATCAGGACGGAGTCTTCGGGGATGGCGACCTCGGTAAAGAACTTGCGCTTGGTCTTGTCGCCCAGAAGGGCGGCCATCGACTGGCGATCCGGCAGCAGGCGCGGCGCCGCGATCAGCATATAGACCCCGCCGACGAGGGTGATGGCCAGACCCAAGGGCGCGATTTCGAACAGGGAAAACGGCTTCATCCCCTGTTTCGCAGCCACCCCGTCCACCAGGATATTGGTCGAGGTGCCGATCAGGCTGATCATCCCCCCCAGCACCGTCATATGGCTGAGCGGGATCAGGAATCGCGACGGCGCCTTGCCGAGCTTGGCCGCGATCTGGATGACGACCGGGATCATCACGGCCACCAGCGGCGTGTTGTTCATGAAGGCCGAGGCCACGGCGACGAAGGCAAACAGCACGATGACCGTGGTCTTGGGATGGCTTTCCACCCGGGATTCCGCCAGGCTGATCAGCATCTCGACCGCCCCGGTCCGCACCAGCCCGCCCATCACCATGAACATCAGGGCGATGGTCCAGGGGGCGGAGTTCGACAGGACCGCGCCCGCCTCTTTCACCGGCAGGAGGCCCGTCACCAGCATGACCGCCGCGCCGCCGATCGCCACGACCTCCATCGGAAAGGTCTCGCGCACGAACATGGCGAACATCACGACCATGATGGCCAATGCCATCCAGGGATGCCACGCGGGCGCGAATTCCAGTCCGAACATGCAGTACCTCCGTTTTGCCGGAGGGTCAGGGTGGCCGGATTCCGCCAGGACGACAAGAAAGTTCTACTTCTCCGGTCGCCTTAGGCGGAAATCTTCCCCTCGCGCGGTTTGACCAGGGCCGTGCCGCCCAAAAGCACGGCCATCGCGGCCCAGATCCAGGGCGAGGGACGCTCGTCCAGCAGGATCATCGCGAAGGTGACGCCCGAAACGGTGGTGACATAGGCCGACTGGCTGGCAAAGACCGCGCCGGTGCGGGCGGCGAGCCAGACGAAAGTGGCATAAAGCAGCGCATGCAGCGCCGAAGAGCCCGCCAGCGCGGCATCGGGGATCGTCAGCCCGGGCAAATAGGCCTGCCCCGTCGCCAGCATCATCGCGCCCACCAGCACCGCCGCCACGCAGGAAACCCCCAGCATGGCCGAGATCGCATCCAGCCCCGACAGGCCCGAGCGGGCGACATAGGTGTTTTCCAGCGCATAGCAGAGGGGGCCGATCATCGCGAGCGGCAGGAAGGCCAGCATGGCGGGGTCGGGCAGGGAAGACCGCGGCAGGGCGATCATCAGGACGCCGGTCAGGCCAAGCGCCAACCCCAGCATCCGCCGCGTGTCGAAACGGTCCAGCCCCAGCGCCAGGTTGATCGGAAAGGCGATCAGCGGGATGGTCGAGATGATGATCGACATGATCCCCGAGGGCAGCCGGGCGATCGAGGTATAGAAGGTGAAGTTCGGGATCACGGTGCCAAGCAGCGCCACCACGACGAAGAAGGTCAGGTGCTCGCGCCGCCAGCCGGTGCCGCGGCCGCGGGCCAGGGTCAGGGCGCCCAGCACGAGGATGCAGGTGACGAGCTGCCAGAAGATCAGTCCGAAGGCCGGATGCCCGGTGCTGGCCGCAATCTTGCCCAAGGGCTGCGTCATCCCCCAGCCCGCGCCGAGCGCCAGCAGCAGGCCGCGTTCCTTCCAGCCGTGGGTCATGGCCCCGACTGCTTCAGCTTGCCGCCCTGGCGCACCATCTCGACACGGGTGGCATGCCCCGTGCGGTCGTCGGTCTCGACATAGACGCCCGAGAGGGTCGCCTCGCCCTCTGCCGGTTCGAACCGGCCGGAGGACATGCCGGTCAGGAAGCGCCGCAGGGGTTCGAGCTTTTGCATGCCGATGACGCTGTCGTAATCGCCGCACATGCCGGCATCGGTCAGATAGGCCGTGCCCTTGGACAGGATCATCGCATCGGCGGTCGCGACATGGGTATGGGTGCCGACGACGAGGCTGGCCTGCCCGTCGCACCAATGGCCCATCGCCATCTTCTCGGACGTGGCCTCGGCATGGATGTCGACCACCGAGGCCTGGACCAGGCCGCCATGGGTCTTCAAGACCTCGGAGACCGCGCTGAACGGGTCGTCGAAGGGGCGTTTCATGAAGACCTGGCCGAGCGCCTGGGTCACCAGAACCCGGCGCCCCTGCGTCGCCTCATAGACGCGCGCGCCGCGGCCGGGGGCGACCTTGGAGAAGTTCAGGGGCCGCAGGATGCGAGGTTCCTGTTCGATGAAGGGGATCATCTCTTTCTGGTCGAAGGCATGATCGCCCAAGGTCAGGCAATCGGCCCCGGCGGCCAGCAGGTTTTTCGCATGGTCGGGGGTGAGGCCCGCGCCGTTCGAGGCATTCTCGCCGTTGACGACGACGAAATCGAGCCCCCAATCGAGGCGGAGTTTGGGCAAACGGTCGGTGATCGCGACGCGGCCGGTCTTGCCGACGACATCGCCGAGGAAAAGGATGCGCATGGGATGGCGTTATATTGGGCTGGGCGGGGGCGCAATCCTGTTAGCGACATGTTTGCCGGCAAGCGCTGGAGGGGCCGCCTGCCCCTCCAGACCTCCCCGGGAATATTTGGGTCAATGTGAAAGGGAAAGGGGCGGGGCGGCGATGGCCTCGACCACCGCCTGCAGGGAGCTATGGCGGGGGGTGTGGTTCAACAGGCGCCGCGCCTTCTCGACGCTGTGGCAGGGCGAGCGGGCGATGTGTTCCCAGGTGGCCTGGGCGTCCTCGGGGGTCTGGGTTTTCGCCCAGGTCTCGAAGGGGGAGAAGGTCAGCGCGGGGGTGTGGCCGAACTGGGCGTAGAGCTGTTCCGCATAGTGGCGGAGGTTCAGGGCGGCGGGTGAGACGGCGTTGAAGGCCTCTCCGACCGCGGCGCCCCAGTGCGTCAGGGCGGCCATCACGGTCAGGGCCACATCCTCGGCATGGACATGGTGGACGGTTTCCAGGCCGAAGTTCGGCAGGGTGATCGGGCGGCCTGCGGCGATGTCTCGGAAGGTTTGCGGGTTGAAGTGGCCGAGGGGGTTCAGCGGCACCCAGCCGGGGCCGACGATATGGCCGGGGCGGACGACTGTGGCGGGCAGATCGCCGCGCCGGGCCTCGGAGAGAATCATGTCCTCCAGAAGCGACTTGTTGATGCCGTAGTCGCCGAAGGGATGGCGGGGGTCTTCCTCGCGGGTGGGCGAGGGGCCGGGGCGGCCATGGACCCAGATCGTGCCGATATGGATGAAATGGCTGACCTTGCCGCGCAGGCTGGCCGCCAGCGCCTGATGCTGGGCAGGGGTGAAGCAGATCATGTCGATCACCACCTCGGGGGATTGCGCGGCGATGGCCGCGCCGAAGCCCGGGGCGTCGCGGTCGAGGGTGACCTGGGTCACCTTCTCCCAGGCCTTGTGCGGCTGATAGGGGCGCGACTGGCCGCGCGTGACATTGGTCACCTGATGCCCGGCCTGCACCAGCAGGGGCACCAGCCAAGTGCCGACATGTCCTGCCCCACCGATGATCGTCACACGCATCATTGCCCTCCCGTTCGCGAAGGCTATCCTTGGCGCCATGAACGACTTGCCGCAAGCCCTGACAGACTGGTTCCGCCTGCAGGGCTGGGCCCTGCATCCCCATCAACAGGCCATGCTGGCGCGTGCTGGCGAGGCCTCGACCCTGCTGATCGCACCGACCGGGGGCGGCAAGACGCTGGCGGGGTTCCTGCCCACCCTGGCCGAGCTGGGGGAGGCGCCGCGGCCTGGGCTGCACACGCTTTACATCTCGCCCTTGAAGGCCCTGACGGCGGACATCCGGCGCAACCTGCGGCGGCCCCTGGAGGGGGCGGGGCTGGCGATCCGGGTCGAGGACCGGACGGGAGATACGGGCTATACGCAGCGGCGGCGGCAGAGGGCCGATCCGCCGCATATCCTGCTGACCACGCCGGAGAGCCTGGCGCTGCTTTTGACCTATGAGGATGCGCCGCGGATGTTCGGCGGTTTGCAGCGGGTGATCGTGGATGAAATCCATGCCCTGGCCGAAAGCAAGCGCGGCGATCAGCTGATGCTGCAACTGGCGCGGCTTCAGGCGATGAACCCGGGGCTGCGGCGCGTGGGGCTTTCGGCGACGGTGGAAGACCCGCCGGCTTTGGCGGCTTTCCTGGGGGAGGGCACCGCGATCCTGACCGCCGATCCCGGCCCCGAGCCCGACATCGCCATGCTGGAGACCGAGGCTCCGCCGCCCTGGGCCGGGGGCGGCGGGCGCTATGCCATCCCGGCGATCCTGGAGGAGGTCCGCCGCCACAGGATCACCCTGATCTTCCACAACACCCGCGCCCAGGCGGAGATTTTCTTTCATCACCTGTGGCTGGCCAACGAGGACGGTCTGCCGATCGGCATCCACCACGGCTCTTTGTCCCGCGAACAGCGCGAGAAGGTCGAGACCGCCATGGCCGAGGGGCGGCTGAAGGCGGTGGTCTGCACCGGGTCGCTGGATTTGGGCATCGACTGGGGGGATGTGGACCTGGTGATCCAGGTGGGGGCGCCGAAGAACGTCAAGCGGCTGGTGCAAAGGATCGGGCGGGCGAACCATCGGTACAACGCGCCGTCCAAGGCTCTGCTGGTGCCCGCCAACCGGATGGAGGTCGTGGAGTGCAAGGCCGCGCTGGATGCCGTGCGCGCCCGCGACCTGGATGGAGAGCCGCGGGGGCCCGGACCGCGCGATGTGCTGTGCCAGCATATCCTGGCCACCGCCTGCGCGGGGGGATTTGACGCCGATGCGCTTTATGCCGAGGTGGTTTCGGCTGGCCCCTATCGGGGGCTCGGCCGGGCCGACTTCGACGCCTGCCTCGATTTCGTGGCGACAGGGGGCTATGCCCTGCGCGCCTATGACCGCTGGCAAAGGCTGATGCTGCGCGGCGGCCTTTGGACCCTGCGCGATCCGCGCGCGGCGGCGGTGATCCGCCAGAACCTCGGCACGATCATCGACATCGAGACGGTGAAGGTCGCGCTGAAGGGCCGGGGTCCGGTTCTGGGCGAGGTGGAGGAGGATTTCGCCGCCACCCTCACCCCCGGCGACAGCTTCCTGATCGGCGGCGAGGTCGTGCGCTTCCAGGGCCTGCGCGAGATGACGGTCGAGGTCTCTCGTGATCCGGGGCGGCCGCCGAAAGTGGCGGTTTTCAACGGCACCAAATTCTCGACCTCGACCCAGCTGTCGGATCGCATCCTGCGGATGTTCCACGGCGCTTGGGACTTGCCGCATCACACCGCCGACTGGCTGCGCCACCAGCGCGAGGTCAGCCGCCTGCCCGAACCGGGACGGCTTTTGCTGGAAAGCTTTCCCCATGACGGGCGCGAGCATCTGTGCGTCTATGGTTTCGCCGGGCGCAATGCGCAGCAGACGCTGGGGCTTTTGCTGACCAAGGAGATGGAGGAGGCGGGGCTGGCGCCGCTGGGCTTTGTCGCCACCGACTATGCGACGCTGATCTGGGGGCTGGAGCCGGTGCATGCCCTGGTGCTGGACCGTGACCGCCTGCGGGCGGGGCTGGAGACCTGGCTTGCCGGCAATGCGGTGATGAAACGCACCTTCCGCAATGTCGCCATCGTCTCGGGCCTGATCGAGCGCAGCCACCAGGGGCGGCGCAAGTCCGGGCGGCAGGCGACCTTTTCCACCGATATCCTCTATGACACGCTCAGGCGACACGACCCGGGGCATCTGCTGTTGCAGATCACAAGGGAGGAGGCGTTGCGGGGCCTCGTGGATTTCGGCCGGATCGAGGCCCTGCTCGACCGGGTGGGCGACCGGATCGACCTGGTGCGGCTGACCCATGTGACGCCCCTGGCCGCGCCCCTGATGCTGGAGCCGGGGCGCATCCCGATCCATGGCCAGGGGCGCGAGCGGCTGGCCGAAGATGCCGCGACGGCGATGCTGCGGGCGGCGGGGCTGCGCTGAGGCCAAAAATTTTCGGCGAAAATATTTGGCGACCCCCGTGGCGCCCCGGCCCCAGCTTGCTTTCTCCCCCAGCTTGCTTTTTGCCCGTCGGGGCGCGAGGTAAGGGCCATGAGCTATCGGTTCACATTGCAGGGCGCCGGGCTGGAGGCGCGGCCGTCGGGCGCGCTCTGGTGGCCGGAGGCGGGGTTGCTGGTGGTCTCGGACCTGCATTTCGGCAAGTCCGAGCGCTTGGCGCGGCGCGGCGGCACGCTTTTGCCGCCCTATGAAACCCGCGAGACCCTGGGGCGTCTGGATGCCGACCTGGAGGCCACCGGCGCGAGCCATGTCATCTGTCTGGGCGACAGTTTCGACGATCTGGCCGCCGAAAGCGCGCTGGACGAGGCCGACCGGCTGTGGCTGATCCGGCTGATGGCGGGGCGGGCCTGGACCTGGGTGGAGGGCAACCACGACCCCGGTCCGCTCTCGCTCGCGGGCAGCCACAGGGCCGAGGTCGTGGCGCCTCCGCTGGTCTTTCGCCACATCTGCAGCGGCGCGCTGGGCGAGGTCTCGGGCCATTACCATCCCAAGGCGCGGCTGCCGGGGCGGTCGGCGCCGTGTTTCCTGATCGACGGGGAACGGGTGATCCTGCCGGCCTATGGCACCTATACCGGCGGGCTTTGGTGCGATGCGCCGGCGCTGACCGCCCTGATGCGGCCCGATGCCTTGGCCGTGCTGACCGGGCCGCGCTGCCTGGTGCGGCCGATGCGGGCTTGACCGTTTGCGGCGAATCGTTTAAGTAATAACTTAAATAAGTGAGGGCTTGAATGATGGATGCCATGCTGCAGGCGCTCTCCGACCCGACCCGCCGCGCGATCCTCGCCCGGCTGGCCGAGGGCGAGGCGACGGTGGGTGAAATCGCGGCGCCCTTGCCCATGTCGCTGCCCGCCGTCAGCCAGCACCTGAAGGTGCTGGAGGGCGCCGGGCTGATCCTGCGTCGCATCGACGGGCAACGTCGGCCCTGTCGGCTGGCTCCGCATGGGCTGGACGCGCTGGAGGCCTGGCTGACCCAGCTGCGCCGCGCGATGGAGGCGAATTACGCGCGGCTCGACGCGCTTTTGGACGATTTGCAACAGGAGTAGACCATGACGCTGACCTTCGAGACCGAGGGCGACACCCGGATCATCGTCCGCCGCCGCTTTGCCGCCCCGCCCGCGCTGGTCTGGCGCGCCCATACCGAGCCCGCGCTGATCCAGCGCTGGTGCACCGGCCCCGAGGGCTGGACCATGCCGGTCTGCCTGTGCGACCCGCGGCCGGGCGGCAGCTTCCGCTATGAATGGGCCAAGGACGGTCAGGGCTTTTACGCGACGGGCGAGTTCCTGAGCCTGGAGCATCCCCGGCGCATCGTCCATGTGGAACGCATGTTCCTGCCCGACCCCACGCCGGAAAACCAGGTGACGACCGAGTTCCACCCCGATGGCACCGGCACGCGGATGGTGATGGTGATGCAGCTTCCCGATGCCAAAACGCGCGAGATCATGCTGGCGACCGGCATGATGGAGGGGATGGAGGTCAGCTATGCCCGGATGGATGGCCAGGCTTTCAATTTGGCCTGACTACTCACGGGGTTTCCCAAGGGGAGCGTGCTCCCCTTGGGGCAGGTGTGCGGGGGTATGAGCCCCCGCCTTCAGGCGGTCAGGCCCTTCGGCTCTGCCAGCCCATTGGCCCGGCAACAGGCCGTCAAGGTATTGGCCAGCAGGCAGGCGATGGTCATCGGCCCGACGCCGCCCGGCACCGGGGTGATTGCCCCGGCCACGGCCGCAGCACTTTCGTAATGCACGTCGCCCACGATCTTCCCCTTGCCGTCCCGCTCGATCCGGTTGATGCCGACGTCGATCACCGTGGCGCCCGGGCGCACGAAATCGCCCGTAATCATCTCGGGCCGACCGACCGCGGCCACCAGGATATCCGCCCCGCGGCAGACCGCCGCCAGATCCTTGGTGCGGCTGTGCGCGATCGTCACCGTGCAGCTGTCGCCCAGCAAAAGCTGCGCCATCGGCTTGCCCACGATGTTGGACCGCCCCACCACCACGGCATTCAGCCCCGCGAGGCTTCCATGGTGATCGCGCAGCATCATCAGGCAGCCCAAGGGCGTGCAGGGCACCATCGACTTCTGCCCCGTCCCGAGCAAGCCCACGTTCGAGATATGGAACCCGTCCACATCCTTGGCCGGGTCGATCCGGTTGATGACCAATTCGCTGTTCAGATGCCCCGGCAGCGGCAGCTGCACCAAAATCCCATGCACCGCCGGATCGGCATTCAGCTGGTCGATCAGCGCCAGCAGATCCGCCTCCGACGTCCCCGCATCCAGCCGATGCTCGAAGGAGTTCATGCCGACTTCCACCGTCGAAGCATGCTTGTTCTTCACATAGACTTTCGAGGCCGGGTCTTCCCCCACCAGCACCACGGCGAGACCCGGGGTAATGCCCTTGGCCTTCAGCTCGGTCACATGTTTGGCCACCTCGGCCCGGACGCCCGCCGCAAAGGCCTTGCCGTCGATCACTTTTGCCATGACTTTCCTCCTCAGGCGACGGCAAAGGCCGCCGCGTAATGGTCTTTTTGCATCCGGGTCGCGAGGACCGCGTTCTTCATCAATATCGCCACGGTCACCGGCCCGACCCCGCCCGGAACCGGAGTGATCCAGCCCGCCACCTCGGCGCAGCTGGCGAAATCGGCATCGCCCACGGTTTTCCCCTCGACCCGGTTGATGCCGATGTCGATCAGCGCCGCCCCGGGCTTCAGCATGGCGCCGGTGACGAGCCCCGGCTTGCCCACCGCCACAAAGACCGCATCCGCCGCCCGGGAATGCACCGCCACCTGCCGCGTCGCCGCATGGCAGACGGTGACCGTCGCCCCAAGCCCCATCATCAGAAAGGCGATCGGCTTGCCGACGATTTCCGAATGGCCGATCACGCAGACATCCAGGCCCTCGACCTTCAGGGGCAGGGTCTTCAGGATCTCCACCGCCGCGACCGCCGTGCAGGGGCCAAGCGCCAGGTCGTTGTAGACGATGTTCCCGATGGAGGACGGATGCATCCCCTCGACATCCTTCAACGGATGCACGGCCTTTTGCAAAGCCTTCACCGGGATATGCGCGGGCAGGGGGCGCTGGATGATGATGCCGTTCACCCGCGGATCGGCGTTCAGGCCCATCAGCACGCCGGTCAACTGCTCCAGGCTGATCTCGCTGGGGTAATTCCGCGCTTCGAAGGCCACGCCGGCGGCTTCGGCCTGCCGGCTCTGGTTGCGCACGTAAAGCTCGGCCGCCGCCACGTCGCCGACCGAAATCGACACCAGCCGCGGCTGCCAACCGGCGCGGGCCAGGTCTTCGGCCTCGCTCTTGCTTTCGGCCATCATGCGGGCCGCGATGGCCTTTCCGTCGATCAGCGTAGCGGTCATCGTCCCAGAACTTCCTCTTCACGCGCGATGGACCATTCGATCACCTCGCGCCAGATGGTCTCGAATAGCGCGGGGTCCAACCCCGCCGCGCGCGCATGGTCGCGCACATTCGTGACCACTTCTTCAACGCGCGCCTCGATCCGGGCGGGCAGCCCGGTCCCCGCCTTGATCTCCGCCGCCCGGTCGATATAGCCCGCCCTTTCGGCGAACAGAGCCATCAGCGCGCCGTCCAGCCGGTCGATCTCGGCCCGGATATCGGCCATCGTCTTGCACTCTGCAGGCGTCATCGCGGTCCCCTTCTGCCATTCGGCCCCGACATAAGCCGGAATGCGCTGCGGCAAAAGGTCTTTCATCGGTCCAAAAATATCCCACGGAGGGGTCCGGGGAGGTGTGAAACCTCCCCGGGGGTTCCTTTTAGAACAGGCCTTCGACGAAGCCCTGGTCGTTCAGCCGGATGACCTCGGCCGAAGGCACCTTGGGCAGGCCCGGCATGGTCATGATCTCGCCGCAGATCGCGACGATGAAGCCCGCACCGGCCGACAGCCGCACTTCGCGCACCGGAACCGTGTGGCCCGTCGGCGCGCCGCGCAGGTTCGGGTCGGTGGTGAAGGAATACTGGGTCTTGGCCATGCAGATCGGCAGGTTGCCGTAGCCCGCGGCCTCCCAGGCCTTCAGCTGGTCGCGGATCGACTTGTCGGCGATCACTTCCGAAGCGTGGTAGATGCGCTTGGCGATGGTCTCGATCTTGGCGAAGAGCGGCATTTCGTCGGGGTAGAGCGGCGCGAAGGTCGACACGCCGGACTCGGCCAGCGAAACCACTTTCTTGGCCAGCTCTTCGATCCCGGCCGAGCCTTGCGCCCAGTGCTTGCAGAGGATCGCCTCGGCGCCCTGCTCGGCGACATAGGCCTTCACGGCGGCCACTTCGGCATCGGTGTCCGAATAGAAGTGGTTGATCGCCACGACCACCGGCACGCCGAAGGACTTCACGTTGGCGATGTGACGGCCGAGGTTCGGGCAGCCCTTCTGCACGGCGGCGACATTCTCGGCGCCGAGGTCCGCCTTGGCCACGCCGCCATTCATCTTCATGGCGCGGACCGTGGCGACGATCACGGCAGCGGCGGGCTTCAGCCCCGCCTTGCGGCACTTGATGTCGAAGAACTTCTCGGCGCCGAGGTCGGCCCCGAAGCCCGCTTCCGTCACCACATATTCGCCCAGCTTCAGCGCGGTCTTGGTCGCGATGACCGAGTTGCAGCCGTGGGCGATGTTGGCAAACGGGCCGCCGTGAACGAAGGCCGGGTTGTTCTCCAGCGTCTGCACCAGGTTCGGCTGCATCGCGTCCTTGAGCAGAACGGTCATCGCGCCATCGGCCTTGATGTCGCGGCAATAGACCGGGGTCTTGTCGCGGCGATAGCCGATGACGATGTTGCCCAGACGGGTCTGCAGGTCGGTCAGGTCCTTGGACAGACACAGGATCGCCATCACTTCCGAAGCCACGGTGATGTCAAAGCCGGTCTGACGCGGGAAGCCGTTGGCCACGCCGCCCAGGTTCACCACGATGTCGCGCAGGGCGCGGTCGTTCATGTCCATCACGCGACGCCAGGTGATGCGGCGCGCGTCGATGTCCAGCTCGTTGCCCCAATAGATGTGGTTGTCGATCATCGCCGACAGCAGGTTGTGGGCCGAGGTGATGGCGTGGAAGTCGCCGGTGAAGTGGAGGTTCATCTCCTCCATCGGCACGACCTGCGCCATGCCCCCACCCGCAGCGCCACCCTTCATCCCGAAGTTCGGGCCGAGCGAGGCTTCGCGGATGCAGACCACGGCCTTCTTGCCGATGCGGTTCAGACCGTCACCCAGGCCGACCGTCGTCGTGGTCTTGCCCTCGCCCGCAGGCGTCGGGTTGATCGCGGTCACCAGGATCAGCTTGCCGTCGGGGCGGCCCGCCAGGCTCTCGATGAACTCCTGGGAGACCTTGGCCTTGTCATGGCCATAGGGCAGCAGGCTCTCGGACGGGATGCCCAGCTTGGCGCCGATTTCGAGGATCGGTTTCTTCGTCGCTTCGCGGGCGATTTCGATGTCGGTTTTGAAGGCCATGTCACACTCCAGCGTGGGCAAATGGTGGGCGTTGGAATGGGTGTAACGAGGAAACCGACAAGCGGAAGGCGTTTTTGCGACCAGGATACCGCCAAATTCGCCGCGCGAAGTTTCCGATCGGAAAGAATGGAACGTTCAGGGGGAAAATGTCGTATCTAGAATATTTAGTTTACACTGTGCCCGCCGCATTCGGCGCCATAGATTCGCCGCAGCGCGCGGGCAGGGTAGGTGTCACTCCAATTTCGAGAGACATTTCATGGCAAGCGATTACTGGCAGATCGACCTCTTGGGAGCCTCTGCGGGGACAACGGTCCGGATCGAACCCGACGGCGGAACCGATCACTTCGACTTCGGCGATTCCTACGCGCCCCAGGGTGTCAGCCGGATCGACCTGGGCAGCACTTGGCAAGGCCAGGTGGCGGCAACGGCCTGGTTCACAGGGCCGGACGGGCTGGCGCGGCAGGTCGTGTTGGTGGGCGAGATCGAGGTGGCGCGGGGGAGCCAGGGGGCCGACGACATCCGGGGCAGCGACCGGGGCGACTGGCTTTACGGCGATGCGCTTTATGGCGCGGTGGGAGGCAATGACACGCTGCATGGGCGCGGCGGAGCGGATGTCCTGGTGGGCGTCCGCGGCGATGATCACCTGTTCGGCGGCGTCGGCGATGACGTGGTCGAGGGCGGCTTGGGGCGCGACCGGCTTTTCGGCGGGGGCGGCCATGACCGGCTTTATGGTGGTGCGGGCGACCGACTGCATGGCGGCAGCGGCGCCGACCGTTTTATCTTTGGCCGCGGCGATTCGCCTTCGACGGCGGCACCCGCGCGGATCGTCGATTTCCCGGCCGCTGAAAATGACCGGATCGACCTGCGCCAGGTCGATGGCGATACGACGACGAAGACTCATCAGGACTTGCACCTGGTCGCGGATTTCACCGGCGCCGGGGCCGAACTGCGCCTCAGGCCGGTCGAGCGCGGAATCCTGGTCGAGGCCGACACCAACCATGACGGCACGGCGGACTTCGCGCTTCTCGTGCAGGGCGTGACCACGCTGACCATGGCGGATTTCCTTCTCTAGGCCTTGCGCGGAAATTCCCTCGATTTCTCAACATCCTGCCGCCGCGGTGGACAGGCTGCCGCCGCTGGCCTAGCCTTCGTGTATTTTGCAGGAGCGCATGATGGCGGACAATTCCTATCGCATCGACCAGCTTGCCACCAATGGCGCCACGGTCACCCTGGCCGACGATGGCACGGGCAACGACTGGCTGATCCTTGGCGGCACCTATACCGAGGCCACCAACATCACCCTGGGCTGGAGCTATGAGAGCGGCCAGGCCACGGCGGCGGCGGGCACCTATTGGGTGCAGGACGGCGCCAGCCTGGTGGGCAGCCGGTTGATCGTCACCGGCGCCATCGAAAACGTCCGCGCCAGCAACTCGGCCGATTTCATCCAGGGCAACGAGCTGGGTAACCTGCTTTACGGCGACCAGGCGGTCGCGGGGGTGGGCGGGGCCGATACGCTTTACGGCGGAGCGGGGCGCGACACGGTCTATGGCGGCGAGGGGGCCGACCTCATGGGCGGCGAGGCCGACAACGACCTGCTTTACGGCAACAACGGCGCCGACACGATCAACGGCGGTGCGGGCATCGACACGATCGAGGGCGGGCGCGGCGCCGATGTGATGGCGGGGGGCGCGGATGCCGGGGATACGGTCTCGTATCTGGGCTCGGCGGCGGGGGTGCAGGTCGATATCCAATACGGCAGCGCCACCGTGGGGCGCGGCGGAGCGGCCTCGGGCGACACGATCCAGGGCTTCGATGCGGTCTGGGGCTCGGCCTACAGCGACCTGATCCGCGACCTGGTGAAGGACGAGATCGCCTTCGGTTACAACGCCAACCGCTTCGAGGGGCGCGGCGGCGACGACATGCTGCAGCTGGGCGGCGGCAATGACACCGGGCTGGGCGGGATCGGCAACGACACGATCCTGGGCGAGCAGGGGCGCGATCTCTTGCAGGGCGGCGATGGCAACGATGTGCTGCGCGGCGGGGCGGGGGCGGATGTGCTGACCGGGGGGGCGGGGGCGGATCGGTTCGACTTCGACCAGGTGAGCGAGTCCACCGCCGCCGCCCGCGACCGGATCACCGATTTCAGCCATGCCCAGGGCGACCTGATCGACCTGCGCACCATCGACACCGATGCCGTCACCGCGGGCGATCAGGCCTTCCACTTCTCGCAAGGCGGGATCGGCGCGCTTTGGGTCGAGGCTGCGACGGGCGGCGTGCTGGTCAAGGGCGATGTGACGGGCGACGGCGTGGCGGATCTGGTCATCTTCGTCGCGGGCGTCGCCAGCCTGGAGCGGGGGGATTTCCTGCTTTAGGCGCCCCGCCAGGCCCGCTGGTCGGGGATGAAAAGCGCGATCTCTTCCCCCAAAGCGAAGGTGCCGGGGTGTTCGACCCAGGCGACCAGCCCCCGCCGCCCCTCTGCCGCCGGTTTGAACCGCTTGCCGAGGCCGGGATGCGCCGCCTCGATGGCCTTGGAGGGGATGGTGCAGGGCCGGTTGTTCAGATTGACGACCAGCGTCGCGCTGGCGCCCTGCAGGCGGCTGCCGGGGGGGATGTAGGACAGGTCGGGCAGCCCGGAAATCACAATGGTCGCGCCGAGGAGGGAAGGGGACAGGGCGGGGAGGCCCATCTTCTCGGCGATCTGCGCCAGTTCCTCGGCGGAGAGGATCGAGACCTGCCGCGTGTTGGCGATCATCGTCCCCGGCGTATAGAGATCGCGCATGCGGGTGCAGGAGGGCACGGTGAGGCCCGCATGCGTCTCGCCCTCGATGCCGGCGAAACTGGCGGTGAGGGTGTCGCAGGGCTCTGCATGGATCGGGTCACGGGAGTGCGCCATGCGCCCGAGAAAGGTGATGCGGCCAGTGTAGGGGGTGCGTTTCAGGATGGGCATGGGCGGAAGGGTGGCCTGCGACGCGGGGATTGGCAAGGGGGGCGAAAGTGGAGATTCCGTCAGGTCGGAAAGAGCCAGTCCTTGACGCGGTCTCGCAAACTTCGGCGCCCTTTCTTTGCAACTTCGGCGCGGCTCTCCCAGTCATCCGTGTCGCCGGGCAGCAATTTCGCACGCACCAGCGGTTCCCCATCGGAATCATGCTGGGCAAGATAGCGGGGGATCTCCTCGGACAGGAACGCCGCGAGAGAGGACCATCTTGCCCCGATACGAGGGCTTCGCGCCTCATACATCTCGATCTCGCCCGTTGAGGCCAAGTAAAGCATGCCTTGCGAAAACCTTGGCCCGTTCATGGCGCCAATCCCGAGCGAGCCATGCGGTATATAGGCAGGCCGCTCGACAACGTTCTGATAGCGAAGGCTGATGGGCTGACCGATGCCAGCGGTAGATCGATGCAAAAGACCGCCTGTCGCTCCATGAAGACTGAGGCCCATGATGCGGACGCCATTCATATGGGCGAGGAAACTGCGGTAATCCTGCGGCAGGAAACGGCCGCATTCGGCCTGGGCATTGTCAAGTTCCGCCTCATCCAAACCCGGATAACGTGTGCACAGATAGTACATCTCGGCGCGGTCGGGTCTATGGCCTGTCCTGTAGGAGCCGCGCTCACCTTCCACGCAGCCGAGGCGGTCGAAGGTCGTTCTCAGCAGGTGATCCAGGTTCTCCAGGGTTTGCGGGAGGGGCGTTTCCATCTGCGCTTTTCCTTTGCCGGCGGCAGGATGCAGTCAAGGCTGCCAACGGACCCCAATGGACGATGGGTCGTTCGTTGGCGTCTTTCTTGATCGTGTCAAACCAAAACGCCGGAGCCTTGCGGGCTCCGGCGTTTGTGTCTCAGGCCTTGGCCTCGCTGCCGTCCGGCGTGGGCCTTGTCCTGGTCTTGGGCAGGCTCAGCACCGAGGTCATCCCGCCCGTGGGAGGCTCGTCGCCGCCGAGGGTCTCGCCCTTCATCACCTTCTTGATCTCGTCGCCGGTCAGGGTTTCGTATTCCAGAAGACCCTGCGCCAGGCGTTCGAACTCGTCCGGGTTGTCCTGCAGGATCTTGCGGGCGGTCTGGTAGCCCTCGTCGATCAGGCGCTTCACTTCCGACTCGATCAGGCCCTTGGTCTCGGCCGAGACCGAGAAGCCCCCGGCGTTGCCCTGATAGCCCTCATGCGCCTCGGCATAGTCGATGTTGCCGACCACGTCCGACATGCCCCAGCGCAGCACCATGGCGCGGGCCAGCGCCGAGGCCTGCTGGATGTCGCCCGAAGGCCCGTTGGAGACCGCCTCTTCGCCCCATTTGATGATCTCGGCGGCTTTCCCGGCCATGGTCATCGCGATCTTCTGCTTGCACTCGTCCTTGTGCCAGTTCAGGCGGTCCATTTCCGGCAGGCTCATCACCATCCCCAAAGCGCCGCCGCGGGGAATGATCGTGGCCTTATAGACCGGATCGCATTTCGGCAGATGAATGCCGACGATGGCGTGACCGGCCTCGTGATAGGCGGTCATCTCTTTCTGTTCATCGGTCAGGACCATGGAGCGACGCTCGGCGCCCATCATGACCTTGTCCTTGGCCTTTTCGAAATCCTCCATCGCCACAAACCGACGCCCGGCGCGGGCGGCCATCAGCGCGGCCTCGTTCACCAGGTTCATCAGGTCGGCGCCCGAGAAACCGGGGGTGCCGCGCGCGATCAGGCGCAGGTCGACGTCCGGCCCCACGGGAACCTTGCGGGCATGGACGTTCAGGATCTTCTCGCGGCCCTTGATGTCGGGGTTGGGGACATAGATCTGGCGGTCGAAGCGGCCCGGACGCAGAAGCGCGGGGTCCAGCACGTCCTTGCGGTTGGTGGCGGCGACGATGATGACGCCCTCGTTGGCCTCGAAACCGTCCATTTCCACCAGAAGCTGGTTCAGCGTCTGCTCGCGCTCGTCATTGCCGCCGCCGATGCCGACGCCGCGCGCCCGGCCGACCGCGTCGATTTCGTCGATGAAGACGATGCAGGGCGCGTTCTTTTTCGCCTGCTCGAACATGTCGCGCACGCGGGAGGCACCGACGCCGACGAACATTTCCACGAAGTCGGAACCGCTGATCGTGAAGAAGGGCACGCCCGCCTCACCGGCAATGGCGCGTGCCAAGAGCGTCTTACCGGTGCCGGGAGGGCCGACCAGCAGCGCGCCTTTCGGGATCTTGCCGCCGAGGCGCGAGAACTTCTGCGGGTTGCGCAGGAATTCGACGATCTCTTCCAGCTCTTCCTTGGCCTCGTCGATGCCCGCGACGTCGTCGAAGGTCACGCGGCCCTGCTTTTCCGTCAAAAGCCGCGCCCGCGACTTGCCGAAGCCCATGGCCCCGCCGCGCCCGCCGCCCTGCATGCGGTTCATGAAATAGATCCACACCCCGATCATCAACAGCAAAGGCGCCCAGGAGATCAGGATCTGCATCAGCGAGGACTGCTCTTGCGGCTTGGCGTTGATGTCGACGTTCTTGCCCAAAAGCCGGTCGGTCACCTGCTCGCCGGTCGGCTTGATGACCGTATAGGGCTGGCCGTCGGTCGGCGTCACGGCGATCTGCTCGCCGTTCAGCACCACCGCCTTCACCTTGCCGTCATTCACGTTCTGGATGAAGTCGGAATAGGAAACCGGCTGGGTCGTGAAGCTCGAAGACGAATTGAAGACCTGGAAGAGCGCCAGGACCAGCAAGAGCAGGATGACCCAGAAGGCGATGTTGCGTGCGTTTCCCAAACCGGAACTCCTTGAATGCGGTCAGAGCCGCTTTGCCCTGTAAAATAGACATTCGTTTGGCCGGTTCAATGCGATAACGCGGCTGTGAGCGGGGCAAAGCCTGCGGTGACGGGGCGCAGGGTGATTTCGGGGTGATATAGGCCGGCGAAAGGCGCGGCCAAGAGGGTGCCGTCGCGGCGGATGGCAGGGGAGGCGGCCAGCGCGGCGCGGGGCAGGCCGTCGGTCGCGCGGGCCTCGGGGCCGAGCGCGCCCAGCGTGCAGCCGGGGGGGGCGGTGGCGGTGAAGCGGGCGTCCCAGATCAGGTGGGCGGGGATTTCCGGTGGCAGGCCGCGGGCCTCGCGGTAAAGCCGGCCGGCGTGAAAGCGGGCGCCTGCGAGCGTCGCGGGCTTGCCTTGCGCCAGCGCGGCCAGGAAACGCGACAGCGCCGCGCCGCGGGGCGGGTAGGGCGCGGGGGAGAGCCACAGGAGCGCCCGGGCGAGGAGACGCCGCTGCGTCTCGGTCGGGGCGTCGAAAAGGGCGGGCTGCGGGATCAGCGTGCCGCGGTCCTGCGCGAAGGCGCGGGGCTGCCAGAGATCGGCGAGGGCGTCGAGCGCCGTGCGCGCCTCGGCGAGGTGGCGGGCCGAGCTTGCGATGGACTGCGCCGAGATATCCAGGCCCGCCAATGTCTTGCGGGTTCGGGCACGCAGGTAGCGCGGGTTCTGGTTGGAGGGGTCTTCGACCCAGGCCGCGCCGATGGCGCGCAGATAGGTGCGCAGCTCTTGCCGCGAGAGGTCCAGCATCGGCCGCAGGAAGGTCGCGCCCATATGGGGAAAGGCCTGTCTGTCTCTTATACACATCTGACGCTGCCGCCGATCCGCAGCGTCTCGCTCTCGCTGGTCCCCGCACCCTCAAC